>CALGBT010000666.1 GCA_937884235.1 uncultured Pseudomonadota bacterium | reverse complement strand
CTTGCCCTGCTGTTTAGTCATACCTATGTTTGCTGAGCACAGGTAGGAGGCGTACCCCATGCGAAGCCAATCAACAGATGACTATCTCAAAGCGTTGTACAAGCTCGAAACCGAGGAGAAGCCCGTTTCCACCACGGCTCTGGCCCGTCTCATGAAGGTCACGGCCGCATCCGCCACCGGAATGATCCAGCGCCTCGCACGGGACAAGCTCGTGGCCTATCGTCGCTACTACGGTGTACGTTTGTCCCCCGAAGGGAAGCGAATTGCTCTTCGTGTAATCAGGAACCACCGCATTATCGAGCTTTTCCTGGCGGAAGAGCTGGGGGTTTCCTGGGACAAAGTACATCAAGAAGCCGAGGCATGGGAGCACGTTGTGTCGACGGAAGTGGTGGAGAAGATGGCCGATCGCTTGGGGAACCCGAAGCGTGGACAGCGGGGACAGCTCATTCCGGAACGTGACGGCGCGATGCCGGAGCAGCGTGATCACGTTCTGGCTGATGCTGCCATTGGTGCCCTGCTGCGAGTCACCGAAGTAGAAGACGATGATGCGGGCGTGCTGCAGCATCTTGTGTCTATCGGGCTGGGGCCGGACAGTCGCCTCGAAATTACCGAGCGGCGCCAGTACGACAATCTCCTGGTGATCAGGGTTGGAGGCAAAACCGAGATCCTGGGGCCGAGTCTGGCGCAACGCATTCGCGTCGCCCGCCTGCCGGTGGTGCGCCGTTCCAAGGAGAAGGTCGTCTAAGGATTGCTACTTGCCGCTGACATTCTGATAATAGAGGAACTTGACGTAGCGCTCGAAGATGCCCGGATGACCTGGCTGGTGAACCGCCTTGATGCTCAGGTGAATGCCCGGGCCCCCGGCCTCTACGTGCTGGCCAATCCGCATCACTTCGCACGTCAGATCGAGCATGAAGGTCCGCTGATGGAGGGAGACGGGAAGCTTGATCAGCATCTTCGTGGCATCAAACAACTCTTCATCGAAGGAAATGATGAAGACCGTTTCGAGGCTGAGCATGCGGATGCGTGCCTCGTAGTTGCGCCCGTCCAGAATGATGGAAACTGGGATGTTGGTGGGGAGCTCCTCCTTGTGCTTGGCGATCATCTGGGTGATGGCACCGCTGGATGCAGTGCGACGATACGCAGGAGGATTCTCCAGGCGATCCGATGTTGCGGGGCCGGGCATGGGAATGGGCGTCGGTTCCTTGACGGCCGTCCCTTTCAGGCGTGCGCTGAGTTCAGTTCTGGCCATGGGCATGATCACCTCTGGCGCGTGGACCTGGGCACTGGAGTAAACCGTCGTCATCTCGTACGAGCCGGAGGGGCGCTCAGTACCTGCGAAGCTCGGGTCAACCCTCGCTTCGCTCACCGGAACATCAAGCTTTTCAGCGTTGCCCAGCTGGTCGGCATGAGTCTCGTGGGATGGTGCCGGGGTCCCTGCCGTGGGAGGAACAACTGGAGCAACCGGCCGAGCCGCCACCGAGGGTCGGGTCCCCACGGGAGCGTCGGACCTTCCGTTCTTCGCGGTTACGGCACGCCCTTTAGGCAGGAAGAACCGCCCCGCCTGAAAGTCAAAGCCGACGCAAGGCTCTGCCAGGTAGTCTGAGGGCGGCATGGCCGGAATGGTCTCCCAGAGCTCCGGGAAACTCTCGATGAAGTGCCAGAGCCGGCGGAATCCGCTCCGGGTTACACAGCGCAACCATTCGACGCCTAAACCCTTGTCGGAAGCATCTTCCCGGCGCAGGACCTTTCCCACCAGCATCACGGGGAAATCCTTGAGGAATTGCTGGTGAGGCACAGCCACGACCACAGAATCTGTTGGAATGGGGTCTGAAGTGCGGAGAAAAGCGCCGCCCTGGGAAATGTTCACCGACGCGCTGTCAAAGCGATTGCCATCAATATAGCAGTGGAAGCGTAGCTCCTTCGCCACTCGTTCGTGCTTACGACGTTCCGCCATCCGGGGGGACTCCTGCGTCAAACCAAGCTCAGCATGTACTGGAACCGCGGAGCACGTGCTTTGCGTAACCTCACAAACCTGCCAGCGACAATACTGGCTGGGACACCCATGGAATGCAAGACAAATCCATATGCTGCGGGCAAAGAGAGGGCTAGCGCATGGTGAGCATCTGATAATAGAGGTACTTCACATATCGCTCAAAAAGCCCGGCCCGCTTCGATTCGTCGATGGCCGTGATGGTCAGATGAAGACCGGTGCCCCCGGCGAGAGCGAGATGCGGCCCGAGTTTGTCGACGCGACAGAGGAGTTCGACAATGGTCTCGCGCTCGGCCAGGCTGACAGGCAGTCTGATTCGGACCTCGTCGCCGACAGCAATCTGCCTCGCGGCTGTGCTGACGAACAGTGTCGTAAGGCTCATCATGACTACCGTACCGAACAACTCCTCGCCGTGGACAATTATGGATGTGGCGATGGAGACGGGAATCTGCTCATGCATTACCTTGAGCGCCTTGGTCACTGCACCGTCTTCCTGCGAGCGAGAGAAGTCGGCGGGAGGCGTCGGGCGCGCTAGAGGTGGTGGTGTCAGTGGCTCCGGGACGAAAGGTGATGGCGGTACCGGCGCCCCCTTGCCAGGGACAGAGGGGACGTAGAATCGGTTGGCCACAAAGTCATAGCCCACGACCTGGGCCCTCATCACATCCGGATCAGCAAAGGGCAGAGTCAGTTGCGAGAATTCGGGGTAGGAAGCGATGAAATGGTAGATGGCTTCCATTCCACGTTTGGTCAGACATCGCAGCCACTGGACGCCATAGCCGGGCGCCTCCGGAGGGCGCTGACGGCGAATGACCCGCCCGATGAGCATTACCGGGAAGTCGTGGGCCGCTTCATTCTTGGGCACCAGCATGACGATGGCACCTCGCCGGACCTTGGCCATGGTTTCCAGGAAGACCCCGGATGGTGAGATGCCCACGGATACAGTGTCGAAGCGGTCACCATCTATGTAGCAGTAGAACTCAAGGGCCGATGCAAACCGCGAGAATTGGCGTTTTTCGCTCACTCCGCCCCCGCTCTAGTGGGCATGGTTCGTTCGTGCAGATATCGGACGAAGCGTTCAAAGATCCCCGGGCTGCGCTCGTGCAGCATCTCAATGATGCGTAACTCCATCAACTGGTCAGGGGACGTGCTTGCCACTTCCGCGGTAGAGACGGAGCACAGGAGCCTGACATAGGTCGTCTCTTTGCGCAGCGGTATGGGGAAGTGGAGGATGGCCATACCGTCAATCAGTGAAGCCTGGGTCGGTTGGTTGATGACGATGGCACGGGTGCCAACGGACCGGGTGAGCAGGTCAAAGGATGCCTCCCCTTGCACGAGGCGCACCGGCATTTCGAATGTGACTTGCGAGAGGCCGTCGTCAAGCACTGCCCGCAAATGCCCGAAGATGTCGTCTCCTTGCGCACTGTCCGACTCTGGTCGGTCTGAAGCCTGCAGGTCGGGAATGAAATAGCCCTCGGTGCGAAAGTTGAACGCCGCAACGGGGCTGTGCACTACTTCTTGGGGGGCGGCAGGGAGCCGCTCAGGGGAAATCTCCAGAAACTGAATCAGAAACTCGCGTACGTCGGCGTAGCCATAGCGGGAAACACACCTGAGCCACTCAACACCAACGCCCCTCACCGGTGTTGTCTGCTCTCGCCGAACGGCCCCAATAAGCGACACGCCACTTTGTACGCGATGCCCCTCTCGTGGGACCACGACAACCAGCGACAGCGGTGGTGGCGCAGAGTCGGTAGCGAGGAAGGCACCTCCCTGTGAGATGTCCAATGACTCAGAATCAAATCGCTGGCCATTGACGTAGCAGTAGAAGGTCGAGGCCTTCTCCATCCGGTCGTGCTTGCGTCGTTCCTTTGACATCTGGCCGTGTGCCCCCGCCTCCGGGAATTTGTGCTGGTGCTCCCCTACTGGGCTTTCGTGCCCCAGAAATCGGCATCGAATAGGACGTCGTTGCCCCCGAGCTTCAAGATGACGTCCCACTGGCAGCGCATGGTGTCAGGCTCCTGTCGACCCCAGGTATCGATCTCCTGGTCGTTGTCATCATCGTAGAGTGTGCAGGGAACTGCAATCTCAGGGTTGGTTCCCTGGTTGCCGTCCTCACCTCTGGTTGAGAGGGTGAACGTATCGCCGGTATCGGCATCGAGACCCAGCAGGAAATTGCGGAGGTAGTCTGCGGCAAGGGGGATCAGCATGTCACAGCCGGTCTTGATCATGCCCTTGGTCCAGTCGCCGGCCTGAGCCGCGATGTTCTCCGAGAATACCGTGCAGCAATCGTTGGCCTGGAGGCAATTCTTGCCACCAACCAGAGACATGAAAAACTTCTCGTAGGAATCGACTACCGGCAGCCCGTCGGAGCCGTCACCGGCCACCATGGGCAGGACGAACTTCTCGATCATAAAGTTCAGAAACGCCCCATATTTGAAATTCAGCGGGTGCTTGTAAATAACCAGCTTGTTGAAGATTGACTGGGAGACGAATTGCTCCATGTTGAGGCCGATACGAGCCTCAAACTGGGAGACGACAACATCCTGCCCAATGGCATTAAAAGAGAAGGATTTGAGGCCACAGTCGGGGTCCAGGGCATTGCAATCTTCACCCAGGGTCCACTGGAGGGAGACGGTGTGCCACTCTTCCTCAGTTGCTTCCTTGGGGATGTAGCCGGTAGCGTCGGGCTCTTGCTTGATCTTGATGGTTGAATGGATTTCAATGTCCCGCAGCAGGTTGCCAACGTCCTTTCCAGTGAACCAGATATCTCCGCCGACGTTGTCCTGGAGCAAAGAATAGAGAATCGCGTCCACCACTTGCTGGACGATGCCACCGATGAACGTCAGATCCTTAATGTCGGGATCGTTGGGATCATTGAAGAAGTTATCGCACAGGTCTTCCAGCACGCTGGCCTGATCCTTGAGGACGCAGGTCAGGGACATCAGCCCTGCCGTGGGACTGTTGAAGAAATCGATGACAATGTTCACCACTGCCTCGATGTCGTCGGGCAAGGCACTGATCATGTCGAAGTGATTGACTACGTCGTAGGTGCCCTTGTACTTGGGCGGGACATCCTTCAAGACGATGGTGACAATAGTGGATTTACCGAATTCCACCATGCCCTCAAGGTCGTCACAACCATAGGCCAGCACCGGTCCATTGTGGTCGTACCCGGTGGCGATAATCGTGAACATCAGCGGATTGTCCGGTGTCAGGTCCGCAAACCCCATGAACTTGGCGCTCTGGGTCGTGCTCGTCAACTCCCCAGAGGCCTTGTCGGCGATGGGCAAGGTGCCGGTTGGATCGAGGTCCCCGCAGCCCGGGACATTGTGGTCGTCCTGGAGGAAGAGGTAGACTTTAAAGAGATCCGGCTGTGCGGCACCCTGGTACTGCAGTTTGACGGTGAGCGGCTCAACCGACTTCGGGTTGACCACGATGTCCATGAAGAGTGGCGGGATGGAGAACTTGTTGGAGACTGCCTTGGCCTTGAGGGCAAACTGACCGACACGGTCGTAGGTGGTCACTTTCACCGAAGCGACTCCCTCAGCATTGGTGCCCGAGGCCTTGGCGTCAATGGTGGCGATTGGCTGGTCGGTATCCGGGTCCAGCGCATTAATCAACTCCCAGGCAATTTCCTGCGAGGGAATGGGTTTGCCATCTTCGAAGTAGAGCACCTTGAAAGTGCGGTCCGTGTTGTAGCTCATTTCAAAGCTGCAGTGGTCAATCTTGAAGTTGTTCTGGGGCGGGTCTTTGAAGCCCCAGCAGACCTGCTGGTTGTCGCCGTACTGTTCGTAGTACTCGAGGAGCCCGAAGTCAGGATAGACCACTTGAGCATCCGGGTCCGATTCCAGATCCGGCTCCATCTCCAGCGCATCATCGTCGGCCAGGTCTTGAACCGTCACAAATCCGGAGTCGTCGGGGTAATCAACGGTGACGCTGGATTCGCAAGCAATGAGGCCGAAGAGAGCGAGCAGTACAAGAAATCTGTTCATCTTGACCCTCAAGACAAAAGGTTTGCGGTAGTGTACCATTGGCACCTTGCAACCACAAGGGATCCGACATCAAGTAGAGGCAAGTTCTGTGCTACTGTCGATTCTGGACGAGGCTAGGCAGTCTCGGCGGGGGCGGGCCCGTCGTGGTCAGCTTCCTCCACCGTCTGCTCCCTGGCGTAGAGGAATCTGTTGCAAATGGGGCATGACTCCAGCGTTTCGAAGCGGAGACACTGGTTGTACTGCTGTGGTCGCAAGGAAACGAAGCAGCCGTAGCAATTGCCATCCCGGGCTTCGACAATGGCCAGTCCATCACGACGGTCGCGGATTCGCTCGTACCGCCCCAAGATGTTCCGGGGCACGCGGGGCAGAATTGAGTCACGGCTCTTGGAGATCTCCGCAATGGTCTCTTCAAGTTGGTGGACTTGCTCCCAGGTCGCCCCACCCTCTTTCTCGGTATCCTGCCGCAGTTCTTCGATCCGCAGCAGGTCCCGTTCGATGGCGTCACGGAAGTCATTGATCGTGTCCTTCACCTTCTCGATCTCGTCTTCCTTGGATTGCTTGTGGCGTCGCAGGTTCTCAAGTTCCTTCTGGCGAATAAGGTAGTCTTTGGTCTTGGTCACCGCGTTGAGGCTCGCCTTGATGCGGCCCATGCGGTCGTTGTATTCCTTGAGCGTGTCCTGCTGCTCCGAATACCAACGCTCCACATCAACCAGCTTGGCCTGCTTCTCCTCAACTGATTGTTCCATGCGTGTGACCAGGTCTTTCATCTCGTTCAAGGTGTTGGCAAGTTGCTCCTTTTGCAGGACGTACTTGTACACTTCGTTGTCGATTTCCTGGAGTTCAACCAATGCGTAGATGATGTCTTTCACGAATCAACCTCTTGCTTCCGGGTTGCCCTTAAAATACAAAAGGCGCCTCGCAATCAAGGCGCCTTCTTAACCTGGGATGGTCCCATGCGCAACGTATTGCATCAACAGGCGCAATGTCCACCATCCTCCTTTCACTCAGTTTCAAGGTGGGCCCACCAGGATTCGAACCTGGGACCGACCGGTTATGAGCCGGTGGCTCTACCACCTGAGCTATAGGCCCATCCACGGATGCGAGATCATACGCACGAGTCCTGCTTTTGCAAGAGAAAAATGGAGAGCTGAGGTAATTACTGCTCGATATCGGCAGAAGCATCCAGTTCTGCGGCCTTGCGCGTAGAAACCTCCACCGCAGCAATCAGGGCAATGGGGAGACCGCGCTCTTCGAGCTTGGCAATGCCGTCTATGGTGCAGCCGCCTGGCGTGGTTACCTCGTCCTTGAGCTCCGCCGGATGCTTGCCCGTCTTCAACACCAACTCCGCAGCCCCGCGCAAGACCCCGGCGGCCATGCGTCTGGAAACATCCCGAGGTAACCCCATTTTGACTCCGCCCTCGGCCAGACTTTCGATCATTTTGAAGGCAAAGGCCGGTCCGCAGGCCCCCAGACCGGTGCAAGCGTTGAGGTGTTTCTCATCCACGGGAATGACATCTCCGACGACGCCAAACAACTGAACGGCAAAGGCCAGCTGCTCTTCAGTAACCTCGGTGCCGAAGGTCAGGGTCGTCACCGATGCCCGTACCGTCGCAGCAATGTTGGGCATGGCTCTGACTACGGGAGTCCTCCCCCCGGCAGCCCGCCTCAGTTTGGCTACCGACATGGCCGTCACCACTGAGATCAGCAATTGGTCAGGTCTGAACGCAGCGGCACAGGCGGTGAGACAGGGCAGCGCCTGATCTGGATGGACCGCCAGCACCACCACGTCAGCGTTGGCTACCGCCGCGCAGTTATCAAGGGTCGTAATGACACCCAGGGATTCCAGTCGCCCCAGGGATTTCCCCGAGCGAGCGGTGACGGTCAACTTGTCAGCGGCGATGACACCCTCCTGGAGGAGCCCCTCCACCAGGGCGCGCCCCATCATCCCGGCACCACCAATGAATGCCACTCTCTCAAAACCACTCATAAGTTCTCCTGCATCCACAACAGCAGCACCACCAGACTCCACAATGGCTTCCGGTTGTCACGCACTCCCGCCAGGTGATCAGTCCAGAGTCGCTGCACTCCCGGGGTAGACAAGACCCCGTGTTGCTCCAGACTGGCCGACGAGAAGAGCTCTTCCACCCAGGGCCGCAACGGCCCTTTCAGCCACTCCGCCACCGGCACCCCGAAGCCCTTCTTCTTACGGGCCAGAATAGGGTCTGGGAGCCGGCCTTGGAAGGTCTCCTTCAGAATATGCTTCAGTTTGAAACCACGCATCTTGTATCTGGTTGGCAGTGAGGTTACGTAGTCCACTACTTCCGGGTCCAGCAACGGGGCGCGGGCCTCAAGGGAGTGCATCATTGAGGCTCGGTCCACCTTGGCGAGGATGTCATCACACATATAGATCTTGGAGTAGACATAGGTCAGCGCGTCGAAATCATCACGGGGCGTGCAGG
>CALGBT010000665.1 GCA_937884235.1 uncultured Pseudomonadota bacterium | reverse complement strand
TCGGCTCATTCAACAAGGAGTTTGCTACCTGGGTGGAAGCGCAGGCTGCGGTCTTCTTGGTTTGGGGAAGGGGCGGTCTGTCCCGAGTGCTCACTTGCAATCTCCCAGTCACTTCACGGGCGGCCAAGGGTCGGAATCTGGCAGACATTCAGTTGGTCAAGCACTGCTTCGCGGCGCGCCCGGGCTATCGACTACACATGCTCTCCACCGCCGGTCTGCTCTATCCGGTTGAGACTTCAGGCGTACCCTTCGTATCCTTTGGAGCCGGTGAAGGTCAGGCCGCGGTGCGTATGCCATCCCTCGCCAGGGGGGAGAAGCCGGTGGCTCTCCTCTCCTTGGACCAGCGGGACGGCTACCTCGGCATGGTCTCACAACAGGGACGCATGAAGCTGGTTCCCATCTCTTTGATCAAGCGGGTCCGGCCGCAGGGGACCGTGGTGATGAAGCTGGCCCCGGGGGACCGCGTCGTTGCTGCAGAGACGGTCGCAGCAGACTTTGCTCGGGTGATAGTGGTTACCCAAAACGGCCGCAGTGTGGCCTTCGACCGGGATAGCATGAAACTATCATCCCGCACCTCCATGGGCGTCTATCGCCTGCGTTTTGATGGTGAACGAGGCGGCGAGGCGGTTGCTGTGGTGGGAGTGGGACCTGAAGATGACCTTATTCTGCTAGGCAAGAACGGTAATCTCATCCGCCTGGCAGCAGAGGAGATTCCCAGCCGTAAGGGGGTCAGTCTGGGGCGTCGAGTGTGGCGGACGCCGGTTGTTGCTGCCACCGCTTGTCCCGCCGAGGGCCGTATCCTCATTGCCACCAAGCGTGGGCGCCTGCTCTGCTTCATGGGGGAACAGGTGCCTCGTCGGCAGGCCCAGAGAGTTGGGGTGATGGGAGTTCGCCTCGATGGTGATGACGTGCCCGAAATGATCGGGCTCATCTAGGACCGAGAGAGGATCAGGAATGAAGATTGCGTTGGGCGCCGACCACGGCGGTTATCTGCTGAAGGACGCCCTGAAAAAGTACTTGTCCGACTTGGGTCATGAAGTCGAGGACCTTGGTACCAACGGCCCGGGCCGCGTGGACTATCCCGACTATGCTCGACTGGTGGGAGAAGTGGTGGCTGCAGGGCGTGCCGAGCGCGGCGTGTTGGTCTGTGGAACCGGCATCGGGATTTCCATTGCCGCCAACAAGATTCGGGGTATACGAGCGGCGCTGGTTTCGTCAGTCACCACTGCCCGACTGGCCGCCGAACACAATAACGCAAATGTGCTCTGCCTGGGGGGGCGCCTCATCGCTGAGCCGTTGGCGGCAGAGATTGTCCAGACCTGGCTGGATACCGACTTCGAGTCCAGGCATCAACCTCGTCTCGACAAAATCGCCATGTTGGAACGCCCAGGGGAGAGGTAGCCATGCGATGCCCATTCTGCAAGGCGCTGCGCACCAAGGTCGTCGATTCCAGAGATGCGCGCGGCGGTGACGAGATTCGGCGTCGGCGTCATTGTGATACGACCGAGGGAGGCTGCGGCCGGCGGTTCACCACCTTTGAGCGGGTTGAGCGCCGTCTGCCAACGGTGCTCAAGCGCGACGGCGGGCGCGTACCATTTGAACGAGACAAGGTTCGCGAGGGGTTGCTGCGAGCAACCTGGAAGCGACCGATTCCGGTAGATGCAATTGAAGGTTTTCTTGACGACCTGGAGCGGATTCTCTCTGAGCAGTTCGTCAAGGAGGCAACCACCGAAGCCATTGGGCGTGAAGCATTGCTCTTCTTGAAGCGAACCGACCATGTGGCCTACGTGCGTTTCCAGAGCGTCTATGGCGACTTCAAATCCATCGAGGAATTCCGGTCATTGCTGTCGACTTTGGACGGTGAGGATTGATGGACTGGTCTGTTCCCATGCGGACAGCCTTGCGCATCGCGCGCAAGGGATACGGCAATACTGGCCCGAATCCCTGGGTTGGGGCGGCCGTGGTCAAGGCTGGCTAGGTGCTGGCCTGTGGCTACCATCAGCGTCTGGGCGATGCTCATGCCGAAGTTGTGGTGCTGGAGCAGCTTGGGGAGGCGGCCCGCGGGGCAGACCTCGTCGTCACCCTTGAGCCCTGTTCGAGATATGGCCGTACCCCGCCGTGCGTGGACCGCATTATCGCGGCTGGAATCAAGCGAGTGGTGGTGGGAGTTCTCGACCCCAACCCGCGGGAACGGGGGAGGGGCATTGCGCTGCTACAGCAGGCAGGAATTGACGTGATTCTGGGGGTGGAGGAGGAGAAGTGCCGACAACTCAATGAGCCCTACTTCAAGTATATGGCCACCGGCAGACCATTTGTAACGCTGAAGTTGGCAACATCACTAGATGGGCGCATCGCCACCAGAAGTGGCGACTCCAACTGGTTCAGCGGCCCCGAGACCAATCGTTTCACCCATCGGCTGCGTCGCGATTGCAACGCTCTGCTGGTGGGGGCTCGCACGGCAGCCCTGGATGACCCTTCACTTACGGTACGTCACTCGCAACCGCGGACCAGACCTCTGCGGGTGGTGCTCTCTCGTTCTCTGAACCTTCCTCTGCACTTGAAGCTCTTTGAGTTCCAGGAGAGGTTGCCGACGCTGGTGTTCACTGGCAAGGGCTCCTCGGCCTCCGGAATTGAGGCTCTGCGCACCGCTGGCGTGTCCGTGGCGCAGGTGAGTGAAAGCGAGACAGGGCTCGATCTGCACGAAGTGCTGGAACGTCTTGGTGCCAGAGGTGTCGCTCGCCTGCTGGTCGATGGCGGGGGCCGGATGGCCGGGGCCTTTCTTGAAGCGTCCCTGGTGGACCGACTGTTCATCGCCTATTCTCCAGTGGTGGTGGGGCAGGACGGCCTGCCGAGTTTTGCCATGCCGGGGGTTGAGCGATTGGTTGATGCGCGCCGTGGCTTCCTCGAATGGACGCGCAAGAGCGGCAACGATGTTTTGGCAAGTTGGCGGCTGGGACCTGAATATTGGCGCGGCGTGCCTTAGGAGGACCTGGATGTTGCAACCATTTTGTCGATTGCTCTTGATGGTTTCGTTCCTACTCATGTCCCAAACGGTTGCGGGTGCGGAAGAGGCGACTGTCGACGCTGCCGCTGCGCGCTCCTATTTCAATCACATCCATCTTTCCGTGGAGGGTGGTGCGACGCCTTTCCATGCGGTGCAGTATGCGGTGCGAGTCATGGACCAGACCGCCATCGTTTTGCAGAGCAAGCAATATCCGCAAGTGCCCGTCTATGATAACCGCGTCGTGGTGATCTCCCCTCTGGAGGCGGAGACACTGCTGAAGAAGATCGCCCGCCTCGATGCCCTCTCTCTGACCGATGCCTCAGCTGGCGACGAACTGGCTCTTGCCTATCGCGTTGATTTCGGTCTCGATGGCGAAGTCAACAGTTTCCTGGTGAAAGGTCCCGACCTCCTTGAAGATCTCCGCTACGCCAAGATCGTGGAACTGGTCCGGGAGGTGGTAGAGCGCCATACGGGAGTGGCGCTATACCGAGACGTAGTGGCACCGGAATTGGACCTGGGGCTGCTGAATCTGCGAACCTTCCCCCCCGCCTTTGTCGCCATCGATGGCATCTCACTGGGGCGTCAGGCACCGGTCTTCGGGCTGGAACTTGCACCAGGCACCCACTTTGGCACGGTTTCCGTGCCCGCGCTGGGGCTTAGCCGCAAGGTGAAGTTTTCGATTCACAAGGGCCAGGTGACGAACCTCAATCTTAACATCCGCTGACGTACACCCTACAGGAAGAGCTTCACTCGGTGCCGCCATTCAGGTGGGACTCTTTTGTCAACGATCGCCACTATTTCTTCAGGTGTGTAGATCTTCGAGAAGTGGAAGAGCAGCAGGTGTTCACCGGTGAACCGAGGCAATCTCTCGAGGATGTCGTCAAGGACCAGATGCCTGCCCTGCCGCACTTTGTCGAGGGGCTTGCGGTCGTCGAGGAAGGTGGCTTCGACAGCCAGCACGCGTGCTTGCCAGGCGGCTTCCGGGAGAGCATCGAGACCTTCCGGGAGGGTATCAGGCACATAGGCAAAGAGGGGACGAACCTGTTCATAGAAGAGGTCCCCATCACCCCGCTTTTTGCGCAGGGCAATCTCGTATGCTGGCAGAGAGTCGTGAACCGGGCGTAGTTTCTGCACGGTCTCCTCAACAAGGTAGCCCACGGTGGCTGGTTCGTGGGCCAGTTCCAGTGCCGTCACCGTAGTCTGGTTCTTCAATGGAACCGGGGCCTTTGGATAGCACTGGATAATGCGGTAATCAAAGGCTGAAGCGGCGAAAGTTTGCCACTGGTTGAGGATTTGGGAGAGTTCCCTGGCCATGGCAGGGGGCGCAAAGATGGTTGCGAGGTTGCGCCGTTCCAACGCCCTCACTGCCAGGTAGTTGAAGATCTCCCCGCAGTGGTCGGTGTGTGCGTGGCTGAGAAAGATGTTGTTGGTGGAGAGGGCCGCGGGAGTCAGGACCCCGAGATCAAAGCAGGTCTTGAGTTCTTTGACCACCATGGTTGTGCCGACACCGGCGACCGACTCGCCCATGCAGGTGTATCCTCCTGCTTCTACTCGTGCCATTGGCAGGGCCCTCCTTGCCGTGCTACTCTAGCGCCCCTTGGCAAGCCTTTCAACCTGTGTCGGAGGTGTGGTGGAAGGAAAGCAACTCACCGCGCATCTCAAAGAAGTTGCCCGAGAATCCGGATTTGACGACTCTGGAGTTTGCCAGGCGCGCACCTGGCCGGAGATGCTCCGCCTGGATGAGTGGTTGGGGCGTGGTTACGATGCCGGCATGTGGTACATGGGCCGGCGGCGGGCGCTGCGTGTGGACCCCGCCGCGTTTTTCCCGCTGGCCTCACGGGCTTTCATGGTGGTCAAGGCATACGCCGCAGGTGCTGGGGAACCGTCGGTTGGCGAGGGGGCGGCAACCATCTCACGCCATGCCGCCGGCGAAGACTACCACGTCGCCATGCGGCGCATGCTGGAGCCTTTGAAACGGGTTTTGGCGGATGCGGGGTACCGCTACCGGGCATTCACTGACGTCGCCCCTGTGATGGAGAAAGTGCTGGCTGCTCGGGCCGGGTTGGGGGTAATCGGGCGCAACACGCTCCTGACTCACCCCCGCTTCGGGTCCTGGGTCTATCTGGGGGGGATTGTCACCAATGCGCCTCTCGCCTGTGACTCGCCCGATA
>CALGBT010000664.1 GCA_937884235.1 uncultured Pseudomonadota bacterium | reverse complement strand
TGTCCCGGCCCTTGCAACTGAACGCCACCAGGACATCGTGGCCGCTAGTAGTGGGCATCAGGACGATGGCATCGACACCCAGGGCTGGTAGCAGCCGACGCACCGGCTCAGCTACAGAAGTATCTGGCGCCCCAGCCCGCAGCCGCAGGTGACCGGGGCCGAGGTCAAAAACAGCCTCATGGGCGATCTTGGGTCCGGTGAGCGATACAGCCGTCTCCGTGACCTCTAGCAAGCGCGTCCAAGAAACTGTCTCTCCGCACGCGAACCAGATGGCGTGTCGACCTCGATGCACCGGCAGGTCTCGCAACGGCAGAGTCCCTAGCCGGCGACCATCCAGCAGCAGCGACGCCTCCTCGCAATCCCGTGCCGGTCCAACAGTGAGGGTGCCCTTGTCGGCGTGGGAGCGACTGAGCGCGTCCGCCGCCCGCACCGAGAGCTTGGGCGGCAATTGCTGCGCCGAGGGTACCTGATCCGGCAAGTGCCTGGCGAGCCAGGAGGCCAACTCGTCACCGGCCAGCTGCGATTCGCCGTAGCGAGCCAGGAGCAATACCCCAAGAGCCTGATATACGTGTGCCCGGTCCGCCGGGTCAGTGGGGAGCAAGCCGGGGTTCTCCCGGGCCATTGCCCAGCTCCCTTCCAGCGCCTCCAGACCGCTTGCGGAGTCTTCGTAGTAAGCTGTTGCGGCGGCAAGGACTGCGGCCCGGTATGCCAGCCGCTCCGCCATTGCCACGGTCCGGCGATCGGTTGGCAGAGCCATTGCCAGGGATTGTGGAGAGACTATCTCACAGTCCGACTCCACCTTGCCTGCCACCCCGACCTCAGCAGCCCCTTGCGCCGTAGCGGGGACGCTCCCTAAGACCGTCAGAGCACAGGCCCGGGGGGCAACAGTGGCGCACCCGTGGAAGAAGAAGAGAAAACCGGATAGGGCGCTAATGACAAAGACGCCACGGGCGACGCCTGGAAACAACCTATGCGAAGTCACAGTGGCCACATTCGCTGCAGGCATCGGGACAACAGTCGCCATACTGCACGCAGCCCTGGTCGCACCAGCAACCGCCGCCATCCCCTTCGCACTTGCCGACGCAGGAACCATCGGTGGTGCCGCTTTCAAAGAGAACCTCGACGTCATAGGAGGTGCCAAACGCTCCCTCGACAATGAGGTAGAGATGGCCAGTCTCGGGCAGATTCCGTACCCCCAGACAGGAATCGGAGTCGCACTGCAGCTGGACCTTGTTGGCGAGGCTGAATTCCTCAGCAAAATATGCCTTGAGGGACCCCTCCCCAACCAGGTCAAGGGCCACCGTCACTTCACCGGGACCTGGCCCCAGGTCAAACCAGTCACCGTCCCCGCAGAGAGTAAGGGCCGTGAACTTGCCAGAATTGAACATCGGTTTGGCAGCGGCCTTGTCGTTGTTGGGTTCCATGCCGTCGGGAGCACATGCCGTGGATGACTCCACCAGCAGTTCCAGAGAGTAAGTGTTCTCGGTATTGTCTTTAGGGTAGCCTTCCACCACCAGATAGTAGCTGCCGCCTCCGGCCCCGTCGAGAATCACCGTCTCGATGTCTGACGCGCCATTGCTCTGGTCGATGGTCTGCCCTCCCGCATCTTCCAGGCGGAGGTCCAGATCGCCTTCCTCGTCATTGAACTCAATGGTGGCAATCACCGAATCCCCGGTCGTGAGCGGTAGTTCAAAGTAATCGACGTCACCGGCACAGATGGTCAGGCCCGAAAGTGGCGTTCCATCCAGGTAAGCCGCCAACGAAGTGGCATTGCTCTTGCTCTGATTGGGCTCCTTGCTGTCGGCGGTGCAACCGGCCTGAGCTTGATGCTTGATCACCAGACTATATGGCACCTGGTACTTCCAGGACTCGGTCCCGACGACTCGCAGATAGTATATGCCAGCCGACGGTGCGGTATAGGTGATCTTCTCGACATCGCCATCCATGGGCGAGTAGAACGCGGGGCTGCTCAGGTTAGAACTCGTGTACACTGGCAGGTCCAGGTTGCCCAACTCGTGGTCGGAGGTAAGGGTAACCTCAATCTGCTCGCCCTTCTCCAGCAACAACTTGAACCAGTCCTGGTCGATGGGTGACAGCTCAGTGTCGCAGATGGACAGGTTGGCGAAAGTTCCATCAGAAACCTGGGTTGCCTGTTCGGGCGTGTTATTGGGTTCGAAGTCATCGTCCCCACAACCAACCGAGGTCTGCTTGACCAGGATATTGACCATTAGCTTGACGTGGTAGTTGCCATCGCTGACATCGAAGGAGAGATAGACGGATTTGCCCACGTGACTGGGGCCAGGAGTCCAGGTGAACTTCTTGCTGCCCTGCTCGAACTTCGCCCCGGCCGGCAGTTCACTCTCTACCACAACGGTCACCGGGTCGTCATCCGGATCGGTGGCCTCGACCACGAAAGCCACCTGCTTGCCAGATTCAGCCTCGATGGAATCGATTGCTTCCACCTCCGGGGGCAGATTGTTGAGCGCTCCCCCCTCGACGATGAGGCGAACCTCCAAATCGTCGGACGCAGCCCCATCCGAGACCGTAAAGACCACCCTGGCCTGGGCCCCTTCATCGGTCTTCTGCGGGGTCCACCTGAAGAGCGCATTCTGGGCGTCGAAGCTGGCCGCCTCGGGCATCCCACTGGCAACCTGGAAGAAAAGCATATCCCCATCTTCATCGGTGGCTTCCAGATGCAATTCGAAGAGCTTGTTGATCTTGAGGAACTGGTCGCCGACGGTCTCGAAGTGGGGGGGATGTTGAGTCTTGGTGGCAACAGCACTGAGTTCCACGGTCTCGCTGTCGAAATCCTTCATGTCCGAAACCACGAAAGTGACGAAATACGGTCCGCCGGTGCCCTCAGGGGTCCAGGTGAACCGTCCTTCCGGCTTGTAGAATTTGCCGCCTGGGGGAATGTCACCGTAGGCAGAGAAGGTGACCTGATCGCCATCATCATCGTCCGCCGCCAGGGTGAAAGTTATCTCCTCCCCAACCTGCACTTCCTTGTTGCCAATCTTGTGGAGCCGGGGTGGACTGTTGTCATCGTCCTTCTTCACAGGGATGTCGGCCAGTCCACTGGCATCGACGTCGGTGGCCGCACTCTCCCCCATGTCCGTGCCGGAGCAGGCCAGCGAGAGCAGCACTGCCAGAGCGAAAACACTTCTTACCATGACTGCCTCCATTATCCCGGCCGATTGTACTTTAATCGACGCAGTCTGCAACTCCGTCCCCGTCGGAGTCCTTGAACCCCTCATCGACCTTGCCGTCGCAATCGTTGTCAAGACCATCGCAGACCTCCTTGGCAGGTTTGACCCCGCCGCAGAAGGTTGTCAGGCCCTGCGGGCTGCAAACGAAATGACCGATGCCGCACAGGGGACTCACGCCGCAGGGCTTGCCCTTGTTGGGGAAGTCTTCATCAATGAGACCATCACAATCATCGTCCTTTCCATTGCACAACTCTGAATAGGAGATATCCCCTTCGCACGCCAGCGTCTTGCCACCAGGAGCGCACTGGTATTTCCCCGCGTGGCAATCGTCTGGATCGGGGCCGTCGCAAGGTTTTCCTTTGAGGGGGAAGTTCTCGTCGACAAAGCCATCGCAGTCGTTGTCCTGGCCGTCGCAAATGTCCGGCTCTGGTACCATGGCCTGACACTTCTGACGACCACGCTCCGGCAGACAGAGAGCGTTGCCAACACAGGTGCCAAACTCATTTGACCGCTGGCACGGGATCCAACCCTCCATGTCCTCCTCCCGGCAGAAGCAGCTTCCGCTGGCTGGTTGGCAGAGCTTCGCCGCAGAAATGTCGTCAGTCACGCACGAAAATCCCGTCTCACAGTCAGTATCTTCCAGGCAGGGCTGCAGGCAGAGCGAACCTTCATCACCCAGCTCCCGGCACCAGGCGACAGGACAGGCCTGCGCCAGACACGGCGCACACGAATTGTCCCAGAAGGGCACGCAGAAGGCAGGTTGAGACCCGGCGCACTGCCAACCGAAGGGGCAAAGGCCGTCGAAGCAGTGGGGCAGACAAAAGTCGCCATAGATGGTTCCAACGCAGGAACCGTCCGCACAGTCGACGCCCCCAGAGCACATCTCGCCAACCCAGGCGGGAGGGGGCGGCATCGTCTCCTCAATCTGCAGGTCCTGATGGTCCGCCTCGCCGGTGATATCCACCGCGTCGATGGACTCTGCGGGGAGGTCGAGCAGGAGGTCGTGCAGGAGGTCCAGTTGGTCCGGAGCGGACCGGTCATCCAATGGAACCACAATAGCATCAGGAGGTGCGAGAACGTCCGCCGGAGCCAGCTGCGAGTCCGCGGTACCGAATGGGAGTTCTGCCCCGCCAGAGTCGGGCAGGCCTCCGCCCGGTGGCTCAACTGCTGGAGAATTGCTGCAGGAGAGCAGCAGAGACAGCAACAAACAAGTTGTCGTCCGCATCATTCCTCCCGTGGGCCACCACTATTATCGCCAATCTTGCCACCGGTAGCAACGGTTCCATGCGGCAACATGGTTCGGGCCCGGCAGCTACGCCTCACCGGGTCCAAAAGCACGGACACTGCCGATGTCATCAACATCACAGAAGAGCATGACCAGGCGATCAATGCCCAGGGCGATGCCCACGGTATCGGGCAATTCGGAGAGGGTATCGAGGAATGACTCCGGCATGGGAGGGGGCTCCCGTCCGGCAGCCAGAATAGCTTGCCGCTCCCGGACAAATCGTTGTCGTTGCTCCACCGGGTCGTTAAGTTCGACGAAGCCATTGGCCAACTCCAGCCCCTCAACGTAGAGTTCCAGGCGCTGGCTGAGGCGCTGGTCCTCGGGATGAACCCGGGAAAGGGAACCCAGCTCCACTGGATACCAGGCCAGCACCTCGGGGCGACCCCGACCTAGCTGCGGCTCCACCAGGTTCACCAGATCGATGTTGAAGCGCTCGGCGTCGAAGTCAGCCACGGGGTCCCACCCCGCATGGCGCATGAACGCATCACGCACGGGAGTAACTGGCCACGGTGCAGTGAGGTCCACCCTCTGCCCCTGCCAGGGGAGCCATTGCGCATCGAGCAAAGCCGATGCGAGGTGGCCAAAGAGGCCCTCCAGATCAGCAACCAGCGGATCAATTGAGACCCCGAACCGGTACCATTCCAGTAGCGCAAATTCAGGGCTATGTCGGCGGCCCTGTTCCCCG
>CALGBT010000663.1 GCA_937884235.1 uncultured Pseudomonadota bacterium | reverse complement strand
GTCAAACTGCCCGTCGTAGTTCAAGTCCCAGCGTACTTGCAGGTCCTCGGTGGGACCGTCGTCCGTAGAGTCCGAGGCATCAAGAAGAAAGGGTTCCTGGAGCCTCACTTGAAAGGGCCCGGTGACAATGGCCGCGGGTGGCGAATTCTCGGGAGGAGCACTTCCGTAAACGGTGCGATAGGCCGAAAGCTTGCCGGCCCCCCACGTTGGGTTGCTATCGGGCCCGGTGAACTCGTCCCGAATCGCGCCATCCATTACCCGCTGCTTAACCTCAGCTGCCAGCAGGTCAGGCTCCGCTTGCAAGAGTAGCGCTGCCACCCCTGTGGCCTGGGGCAGGGAGCCGCTGGTTCCGGAGGCGTAGCGCAGCCCCGGGTAGAAGAGCATGTCTTCGGACCACCAGCCCGCCAGCATGTCTGAGGGACCGACGATGTCGAGTCCCTGTTCCCCATCAATGCGCGGCCCCTGGCCACTGTAGAAGCTAAGGTCGCCGATCTCTACTTCGGCATACCAGGAATCGACGTTGGCGCGGTAGGCACCGACTGTGAGTGCGGAATCTGCCGTGGACGGGTGGGCCATGGTGCCCACCTTGGTCGCATGCTCGGTGATGGTTCCGGTATAGAGGTAGCCGGTCTGGTCGGCGGCAAATAGGTCGACGGAGAGGTCCTCAGTTCCCTGGTTCTGCAAGACCAGTTGCCATTCGTCCCCCGGCATCATGGCCGCGGCTGCTGCCGGGAAGAGCACGAGTGACATCATGTGGGTCCCGCGGGGCGAGACCTCCTTGCCAGAATACCAGACATTGTAGATGTCACCTTGAATCTCGCTGCTCTCAAGGTCGAAACTCTCTTCCCAACCGTCAGCCCCCTTGAGCTGCAGAAGCACATCGTTGGCAGTGCCGCGATGGCGAATGGTCAGGTAGAGGTAGCCGGTGGGATAGTCGTCGCCGTAGATACTGGTGGCAATTGGAAAGGTCACTATCCCCGCAGCCGGCAGGTCTGCCTGCGCATGCATGTCGTAGCCAGCGAAGTTGTGCGCAGCGGTGCAACTGAGGATTCCGTCAGTTGTTGCCAGCGCGTCAATTCCGGTCTCCAGAATGGATGAGCCATCCCCGAATTCCAGGAGGGGCCAGCCGTATTCATGCATAAGCACGTCGGCCCCGGCATCGGCCAGCATCATGGCCGCGGCCAGATAGCTGTCTCCATAATCGTCCCAGGAGCTCCCACCGGCCCCTTGGTCCATGTCTGCCAGAATAATGTCGGCATCCGGGGCCACCCCCGCATGCTTCTGGTAGGGGGCGGCCCCCCCGGCGAGCACTGCCAGGGTCATGGTTGCATGGCTGCTTCCCCAGACGGGAACTGGATACTGCAACAGGTTCTTGCCTCTTTCGTAGATCTTGCCGAGGCCGGGAAGGAGAATTGTCTTGAGCTTGCTGGTCCGCAGCCCTACAAGCTTCTCGCCGACATCGAGGATGTTGTCCTGGTCGACATCGTCAGCCACGAAGATCGGGTCGCCGAAGGCTGGTGTGGATTCCTTGAAGCTCGGACCGTATTCGCGCTTGCCGGTACCGCTGGTATCCAGCCAGATCCAGTCGAGCGGGGGGTAGTACGCGGTCACGTTGTTCTCGACCTGGAGCCCCATGCCCTCGTCCCATTCTACAATTCCCTTCTGCACGTGCGCGATTTCGCTGCCGGCCAGCAGGCCGTCTCCGTTGAGGTCGATTCCGTCGATATCCGGGTCAAACTGGCCATTGTCGTTGCTGTCGAGCCAATCCACTAGCGCCCCATCCGGCTTGAAGAACCAGGGGTGATAGAGGTCCACCCAGCTGTCGATGACTCCCACGGTGACGCCATTTCCTCTTAACGGCACCTGGGCGCTGTCGAAGGTTGCCCACGTCGGCGGTGTTTCCACCATCGCCGGTGCGTTCTCAATGAGCTCCGGGCGCGGTGGCTGAAGCCGCAACTCGATTCGCTCAACGTCGGGCCAGAGTTCGGCCATCTCGAGCAATTCGAAGGGTACTCGGGCCGGGACTAGATTGGTGCGACGCAGGACGCGCCCGTTGCTGTGCCAGAACTCAATGCCGAGGCCGGCCAGTTCATCCAGGCGCGCCTCGCTGGGAGGGTCAACGAAGCGCACTGCCACGCCGGCCAGATAGGCGTCCACCATCGCTTCTCGCCCGGGAACTGGCAGTGGGCGATGCTCTTGCCACAGCCGCAAAGCCAGGCGCGCACTCATGGAGAGCTTGGGGCGGGCAGGAATCGGAGGCCGCTGAGCGATGGCCGGAGAGGGGGCCAGTGTGAGCAAGGTCAGGACGATGAGCGTGGGGGTGCGAAGCACTGGGGCCTCCCGGGCGAGGTCGCAGTATACCGGTTGGCCGGGGTTGCTGGCAACCCCGGGGAAGAGAACGTTACTGCCACCTGGATGAGGGGGCCTACAGGGAAACTGATACCGCGGAAGTAACGTGCTTGATCTTCTGCAGTTCAGTGATGACATGGCTGTCGGCGGCCTGGTCAATGCTGAATACTGAGAGGGCGTTGCCGCCGCGCCGGTCACGCCCCAACTGAAGGCCCCCGATGTTGATCTTGAGGGTGCCGAGACCCGAGCCGATGGCCCCCAGCACGCCCGGTTCATCGCGGTTGGTGCAGATGAGCAGGTGGCCCTCAGGGACGATCTCGACGCGGTAGTTATCAAGGTGCACGATGCGCGGTTCGGTTTTGCCGAAGAGAGTCCCGGCAATGAGCCGCTCAACGCCCCCAACACGGTATTTAAGGGCGATGAGGTTCAAGTAGTCCCGGGGGACCTGCGCCCTTGTTTCTCTGATTTTCACGCCTCGCTCTGCGGCCAGGGTCATGGCGTTGATGTGGTTCACGCTGTCCCGCAAGGCCGGCGTAAGCAGCCCCTTGACCGCGGCAATGGTAATTGGTGTGAGGTCGTCGGCGGGAATCTCACCGCGATACTCCACTTCGAGCTCCTCCATGGTGCCGCTGGAAAGCTGGGCGATGAAGCTGGCCATCTTCTCGGCCAGTGCCAGATAAGGGCGCAGGCGCTGGTAGGCCTCCCGGGGAATGGGGGGGAAGTTGAGGGCGTTGGCGATGACTCCGTTCTTGAGGTAGTCCACGAATTGCTGGGCCACTGCCACTGCCACATTGATCTGGGCATCGGTAGTGGAGGCCCCGAGGTGAGGAGTGGCAACGACATTCGGGTGCCCAAGTAGTGGGTGGTCGGCCGGCGGCGGCTCGACTTCAAAGACATCGAGGGCAGCTCCCGCCAGATGGCCGCTGTTGAGCGCGTCGAGGAGGGCCGCTTCGTCGACAATGCCGCCTCTGGCACAGTTGATGAGGTGCGCCCCAGGCTTCATCAGTGCCAGACGCTCGGCGTTCAGCAGGTGGTGTGTATCCTGGCCGCCGGGAACGTGAATCGTGACGAAGTCAGACTTCGCCAGAACGGTTTCAAGGTCTGCGGGTTCGACCCCGATGCGCCTAGCTTCAGATTCCTTCAGGTAGGGGTCAAAGGCCAGTACTCTCATGCCCAGGCCCATGGCGCGGCGGGCGACGACGGTGCCGATGTTGCCCATGCCCAGGACACCCATGGTCTTGCCCGTCACCTCGGTGCCCATGAATTCCTTCTTGGCCCACCGACCGCTGCGCAAGGTAGCTGATGCCTGTGGGATCTTGCGAGCCATGGAGAGGGTCATGGCGATGGCATGCTCCGCCGTCGTGACGGTGTTTCCGCCCGGCGTGTTCATGACGACGACTCCCTTGCGGCTGGCCGCAGCCACGTCGATGTTATCTACTCCAGACCCGGCCCGCCCCACCACCTTGAGCTTCGTCGCCTGATCCAGCACAGCCTGGGAAATGCGAGTGCCGCTGCGCACGATGATGCCTTCGTAGTCGGCAACACAAGCCAACAGCTCTTCCTCGGACAGGCGACCGTCAATGACATCCACCGTGAATCCGGCTTCAAGGAGGAGTTCGGCGCCGGCGGAATGCAGGTTGTCGGTTACCAGAATGTGCATTTTGCAAGCCTCCAAATTATGGTTCGGCACCGAGTTGGCCATGGGCCTCTCTGTGGTGCTGTGGCAGATTAGTGATGTCCTAGAAGATGTTCAACGTCCGTGGCTAGCCCAAGCGGCGGCGCCAGACCATGAGGCTGAAGAGGGCGAAGAGCAGCATGGCCGCACTGGCTGGGGTGTTGCCAGCGCTGTTGCAACCGCCGCCATCCGACTTCTTGGGAGGTGGGGTGGTCCCAGTGGAATCAGCCTCGGCGATGATGTCGCCCACGACTGCGTCCCCCTGGCATTCACCGTACTCGCAGACCTGGTCAACTGCACAGGCTGTTGTGCTCTTCACCGTGCAGCCGTTGTCGTTCTTTGTGCATAGCCAGGTGCTGTTGCCAGCGCATCCTTTCTCGCCCAAGACGCAGGCGTCGGCACAGCCGTTGGCCTGGCAGGTGCCGTTGGTGCAGGCTTCTACGTTGCCGCAGTCGCCGCAGCTGCCGCCGCAGCCGTCGTCACCACAGTCTTTCCCTGTACAATCCGGCGTGCAGACTCCTTCGCAGTTCTCTCGGCAGATGCCGTCGCCGCAGCATTCTTCGGTATCGCCGCAACCGCAGGGGAAGCCACAGCCGTTGTCGTCGTCGCAGCCCTTGTCGGTACAGTCCGGGGTGCATTCGTTGCACTGGGCGAGCTCCGGGCAGAACTCGCAGACGTCATCGCAGCAGTCTCCAAACCCGGCGCATTGGTCGTCGCAGTAGCAGGTATCTGCATTGCCGTTGCAGTTGCCATCGCAGGTGCCGGGGGTGATGCAATTGCCCATCGCACACGCCAGCCCTTCCGCACATTCGCCACAGCTGCCGCCACAGCCGTCATCACCGCAGCCGAACCCCTCGCAGTTTGGCTGGCACTCCTCGCACTGGCCGGCTTCGCCGCATAGCAGGCCTTCGGCACATTCGCCGCAACTCCCGCCGCAGCCGTCGCTGCCGCAGGTTTTGCCGGCACAATCCGAGGCGCAGCACTCACCGAACTTGCAAGCCTCGCCATCCTTGCAGCCGCAGTCCTGTGTGCAGGTGGCACAGTCCTCTCCCTCGTCCGACTGGCACGTGGCATCGCCGCAGTTTGGCAGGCAGAAGGTCCCCCCGCAATCCACGATGCACTCCTCGACGCACAAGTCGTCCCATTCAGAATTGCAGCAGAAGTCGTCGGCCTCGCAGACACATGCCTCACAGGCGCAGCCACCGCAGCCAGCTATCTCCGGTGTTTCTTCGCAGCCGGGCTCGGCCTGCAGCGACCTCGGGGACATTAAGAACATCACAAAAAAGGCGAGAAGCAGCCGTTTCATGGAAAACCTCCGTGATTGTCTGTCAGCATCCTAGCATCCTCAACATCTGGATGCCAGCGGCAAGGAAGAGGGGGCACCACCCGGTCTCTTCTACGGCACTGCCAAGCCACGCAGAGATCCCTCCGG
>CALGBT010000662.1 GCA_937884235.1 uncultured Pseudomonadota bacterium | reverse complement strand
GCAGGTAGTTCTTGTCGACTGTGTTCTTCGCACCGTGGCGACAACCGACCATGCAACCACCGCAATGGTGACAGCCGGTGCGCTCCGGCCCCTCGCCAGCGAAGAAGGGGTCGGGCACCGTCACCTCCGGCTCCCCGAAGAAGACGCCCACGTCCTGCATGCGAAAGGTATCACCGTAGCCCAGAACAGTTGCCGCCGCGCGCAACGCCCGGTCGGCGGGAGTCTCACGCTCATTGCGGGTCACCCCCAGCATACGGCGGGCAGTAGCATAGTGCGGGGCAAGCTCTGCCTGCCAGTCCCGCATACCGGCCCACTGCGGGTCCTTGAAGAAGGCCTCGGGCGGCGTCAACAATGTATTGGCGTAGCCCAGACTGCCGCCCCCCACTCCGGCACCACTGAGAATCAACACATCGGACAGCATGGTGATCTTCAAGATGCCGAAACAGCGCAACGATGGGGCCCAGAGGTGGCGGAAGACGTTCCAGTTGGTCTTGGGGAAATCTTCGGAGCGATAACGCTTGCCAGCCTCCAGCACCGCCACCGAGTAACCCTTTTCAGCCAGGCGCAAGGCGCTAACGCTCCCACCAAAACCGCTGCCGATAACCAGGTAGTCATATCGTTCTGTGGTCATGCGTCGAGTGTAAAACGTTGGCCGGCCCTTGGCAACAGCGAGCATGAAACTCTCGACGAACGGAGCGACACGGTCTAGCATGGTCGAGACCACGAACTGCTGGAGGCACTTCCCATGCGTATCCGGAATTTCCTTCTCGCCTGCTTGCTCTGCCTGACTTGCACCAGCGAGGCTGCGGCGGACGAAGATCCCAACATGCTCTTCAACCAGGCGCTGGAACTGGCCCAGAACGGGAAAACCGAGCAGGCCGTGAGTCTCTGGCTTAAGGTCTTGCACAAGGTTGACGACCGCTTCCGGCCATCCGTCCATCGCACGCTGGGCCTGGGCTTTGGCAAACTCGGACAGTTCCCCGAAGCCGCCTACCACCTGCGCAGCTACCTGGACACACGACTTGAGGCGCAGTCAAAGAAGACCCGGCAGAAGCTCGTAGAGATCGAAGAGAAGCTCGCCGCCACCCACTTCCAGATGACCATCGCCTGCGACCCCGCCGACGCAGTTATTCACCTCAATGAAGACGGCACCGGAACGGGATACTCCTG
Source organism: uncultured Pseudomonadota bacterium (assembly GCA_937884235.1). Taxonomy (GTDB): domain Bacteria; phylum Myxococcota_A; class UBA9042; order CAIXZC01; family CAIXZC01; genus CALGBT01. The sequence continues at coordinate 10,073 of CALGBT010000662.1, read as the reverse complement.
TCCACTGAAATGGTGGTTTCCAAAAGGCCGCCACGCGGTGCGAGTGGCTCGGGTCGGCTACCGCCCTTCGGTTACGCACGTGTCGGTTCAGGAGGGCCAGGAATCCCGCCTGCACGCGGTGGCACTGGGGTCGCTGCAGCCAGACAGCGATGAGCAGCGGGAGCAGAAGATGGACCTGTTGCGCCAGCTGGAAAAAGCGGCAACGGCCGGGCAGATCTCGGTGATCAACACCATGGCCGCAGAACATGGGTCGTTGCTGAAGGAACTGCCCTGCGCCTACGGTTGGAAACCAGCCTTGCGGGGGCTTACTGTGAGCACTTGCAACACAGAGGTAGTAACCGCGCTGGTTGAGGCTGGGGCGCAGCGATGCCCCACCAGCGGCGAACTCGATCAGGCGACGGAACTGGGCTGCCCTCAGCTCGTCGAGTACATGCTGCCGCTCCTGAGCGATACCGAGGTCGCAACAGCACTCCAGGTCTTCTCCACTACGCCCCGCTACAATCCAACCGTGGCCGAGGCGAAGAATATGCTGACCGCCGCAGAGATGGGACTGGCCCGGCTCAGGAAGGTCTGTGCCAACGATGCCATTGAGTCCAAGCCCTGCTCGGTGGTGAAGGAAGTAGACGAGGAGTTGTCCTCGTTCTATGGGGCCATTGTGACTCGCGTCACCGACGAGACCCTCATGGAAATCCTGGCCCTTCGACCCAAACTGACCCGGCGCTATCACTGCACCATGGTCACCAAACTCATTGGTGCGTTGCAGCCCGATCGCTGCAGCGAAACAGTCCGCAAGCTTGCGCTCTTCTATCTCAACGACGGTCCCCCCTGTGACCACCGCGAGAACTTGAGGCGAACCGTGCGCTCTCGTTGCACCCAAGGAGTAGCAATGCTCCTGAAGACGGCCCTGGCCGAGGACGTGGCCGCAGCTACTGCCGAATACAACAGCGCCAACGGCTGGGTACCCACCGGCGTCTGGACGGATCACACAGAGCGTACAAAAGAAGCACTGGCCCTGGGCAAACGGCTGCAGGAAGCCAACGCCGGCTCGTGCAAGAAGCTGGGGCCACAGTCCGCCGCCTGCGGTGCCGCCCGCTATGTCGAAGAGCAGATGGAGGTCATCCGCGCCGGGCAGAAGGCCATCACCCAACCGGCCGCGATCCTCAAAGAGCTCTGCGCCTTGCAGCATGACCTTGATGGCCAGACGACCCGGCTGCAGAAGCTCAAACGCGTTGAAGAGCTTTCGGGGGTTCGCAAGGATGCCGAGCGATTCTCACTGGCGGAAGCTATCATCGGCTACGAGACCAGTCTGGAGAAGCTATCCCGGCGCTACCTGGATACCAGCCGCAAGAAATACTCACCAAAGCTTTGTAAGTAGAGTCAGGGGGTAGGCAGCTTCTCCACGTCGTCAAACCAGTCATCCTTGCCAGGCTTCTCTTCCTGGTCCCCCTTCTTCTCTCCAGCCTGGCCGCCGGACCTGGCCCCCTCGGCCGCATGCCCCCCGCTGTTGCGCTTGACACGTGGCCTAGCAACCGCAGGAGCGCTCCTGACGTCGGCGCTGAGAATCTCTGCCGGGGTCGCCCCGCCATCGCTTCCGCCGTCGCGCGGGGTGCGGGCATCGGGCACCGGAGCCTTTGAGTCCACGACCTGCCAGTCTGCCTGGACCAGCCCGGAATCAGTCTCAGCCACGTCAGGCACCGGCAGATAGGAATCCGCCATCAGCGGGGTAAAGGCATCAGCGGAGGCCGATTCCGTCCAGACATCCGCAACCACATCAGGCTCCTCGGCAATGCCTGCGGGAACGGCCACCTGGACACTCACCGGCCGCTCCACCACCGGTGCATCGGCGACGGGCGGCGAGAAGAGCCCCGTAGCCCACGGGACGAGCACGACGAGCCCCAGACCTCCCGCCAACAGCAGCCACCACGGCCTCTTGCCCCGGGCAACTACGGGCACTGCCACTTGCTCATAACCAGCGGTTGGGGCCAACTACAGCGGCTCCGTGGCCACAGCGATGACGGGGACCGTCGCCGTCTCCTGCCCGGGCGGCTCCGGCAGAGTTTGCGGTACCGCCTCCATGGATTCGAGTGGGGCAGTTACGGTGCGTTCCGGAATGCCCGGCGCGGCCAACGTCTCGTCAATGCCAGAGCTACCGCCGAGCAGCTGCCGGGCGAGATCCATTTCCGTGTTCGCGGTGGCAACCACCACGCTATTGAAGCCATGGTCACCGGCAGCAGTTTCCACGTGCGGCGTCGCCTCAACCCCGACATCAGCCACCGCTGCCCGCAGGGCAACTCTGAATTCCTGGGCCGTCTGGTAGCGCTTGCGAGGGTCCTTGGATAGCGCCATGCGGAGTAGCTGGTCAAGAGCCTCGGGGATGGATACGCCGGGATTGCGCTCCAAGACCGGCTGCGGGATGTCCTGGATGTGCATCATCATGATCTGGGCCGGCGTCTCGCCGGAGAAGGGGGGCGTGCCGGTGAGCAATTCATAAAGCACGACAGCCAGCGCGTAGAGGTCGGTGGTGGGCCCAACGGGCTCGCCGGCGACCTGCTCGGGACTGAGATAGCGGGGCGTACCCACGAGCATTCCAGTTCTGGTCATAGGTCCATCGGCGGTCTCCCCCAGAACCTTGGCGATGCCGAAGTCCACGAGCTTCGCGAACTCCCGCCCGCCCTCACGAACCAGGAAGATGTTGTCCGGCTTGATGTCCCGATGAAGGATGCCCATGGCATGGGCCTCTTCCAGCGATTCGCAGATCTGGGCCACAATATCCCCGGCGCGCCGGTAGTCCAGGGCCCCGTCCCGACGCAACGCCCGAGAGAGCGCCTGGCCGGTGAGCAGCTCCATGGTGTAGTACAGGGCCCCGTCCTCAGTAACTCCGGAGTCATAGATGGTCACCGTATGGGGGTTCTTGAGGGCAGCAATGGCCCGCGCCTCGGTGAGGAACCGCTTTACCGCCGTCTCGTCCTGTACGACGTCCCGACGCACCACCTTCAGAGCCACCTCTCGCTGCAACATCTGATGTTGCGCGCGATAGACGATTCCCATTCCCCCCTGCCCGATTATCTCACTAATGCGATAACGACGGTCCACCGTCTTGCCCACCAGGTCTTCTTCGGGTACACGCAGCAGAGGACTGCCATCTTCTGGGCAGACCACGGTGCCATCGGGAAAGCGCTTGGAACATGCCGGGCAATATGTCTCGAAGGCCACTTGTCTCCTCTCTCCCCAAACCTAAGCGGGGTGCCCGTCGCGATGCAAGCAGAAACGACTCGCCACAGCTTGCTGCCACCTCCCAATCCAGCTATATTGGGCCGACAGGAGGAGAGGGGTGACAGCAGACGAGACCAGGTCAAAGCAGGTGCTTGAGACCACCGCCATGTCAGATAACCGGGCTGCCCGCCGATTCGCCAGGATCTTTCCAGTCATTGCGCTGGGGGGCGTGCTGCTCGTCCTCACACTCAACGTTCTGGTTGATGCGCACGGCGTGCACATGACCGGGTGGCTCCGCCCGGTAGTGGCCAACCACCGTTTGCGCAAAGAGTTCCTGTTGCGGCAGCTACCCGGACCGGTGGAACTGCTGGTGCTCGGTTCCTCCCGCGCCATTGGCATCGACCCCGCGGCCCTGCAAGAGGTGACCGGTCTGGAAGGATTCAACGCCGCGGTGGGCTCCGCCGAGACTCAGGACTATCTGGCGTGGCTACGCCTCTTCATTGCGGTCAACGGCAAGCCTCCCCGCATGATTGTACTGGGCATCGACGAGGTTTCATTTGCCAACTCCCGGCCAATAGCTGAGGCCTTCAGCGGCTCTAAAGAGCTCCTCGCCATGCTACCGGAGGTCGACAGAGGGCGTACCTACCTGCCCTTCGACGAGCACGACCTGGGCTGGGGACGAACCTGGGATTCGCTGCGCTCCATCTACTTCGCGCTGACCGGCTACCCGCCAGAGAGTGATTTGTTTGATGCCAACGGACTCGGGCACTACATCGCCCGGGAAGAAGCATTGGAAAACGGTTCTCTCGACCTCGAGGCCGGACTGCGCGAGAGCTTGACAGATTACCGCAATCGGTTCGCCCCCTTCACCGCCCTCAGCGAAGAGCGAATTGCCTGCTTCGACCGCTTCCTCGATCTGGTTGCTGAGCATGACATTGAGTTGGTGGCCTTTGCTACGCCCATGCACCCCGAGTTCCTGCGCCGCATCGAGGCCGAGACCGTGGCTGCCCAAAGAAAGGCTGAGGTTCGCACCCTCCTGCGCCAGCGCTTCGCCGCCCGTGGCTGGGTTCTACACGAGGCAACTCAGCCTGAGAACTACGGCGGCAATCCCGAGAACTATTACGACGGGGTCCACATGCACCCCGCCGAAGTAACTTACCTGGTGGAATCTATCCTGCGAGAGCGGCAGGGGAAGGGAAAGTAGAGCGATGCTCTTCAACAGCTACACGTTCATCTTCTTCTTCCTTCCGGCGATGCTGATTCTTTGGTGGTGGCCAGGGCTTTCCCGGAACCAGCGGCTGGCCCTGCTGACCATTGGCAGCTACGTCTTCTACGGTTGGGCAGAGTGGTGGTATTGCTTGCTGATGTTGGGCTCCACCATCATCGACTACGTCGCCGGCCGACGCCTGGCCCCCGACAAGCCTCACCGGGAGCGGCTGGCGTGGCTGCTGGTCTCCCTCGCAGCCAACCTGGGTCTACTGGCTGTTTTCAAGTACGCGGGGCTGATGGCCCGCTCCGTCAATCTAGTCGCAGGGTGGGTCTCGGGGAGCGGCCCCGAGCTGCTGGAAGTGCCCGACATCATCCTGCCCATCGGCATCTCATTCTACACGTTCCAGTCCATGAGCTACACCATCGACCGTTACCGCAAGCGGGTACCGGAGACCGAGAGTCTGCTGGAGTTCGCGGCCTACGTCGCCATGTTCCCTCAGCTCATCGCCGATCAACTGAGGGCCATTCCCACTCGCTTGACCGCCTCCAGGGTGGCCCTCGGTTTGCATTTCTTCATCTTCGGTCTAAGCAAGAAACTGCTCGTCGCCGATCCCATAGCCCGGGCCATAGACCCGCTGCTGAAACATTGGGAATGGCTCAGCTTTGGCGATGCCTGGCTGAGCATGACCGGCTATTCCCTGCAGATCTATTTCGACTTCTCCGGCTACAGCGACATGGCCGTGGGGCTTGGCTTATGGCTTGGATTCCAACTGCCGCAGAACTTCGATTCTCCATACCAGGCCCTGGGGTTCTCGGATTTCTGGCGCCGCTGGCACATTACCCTGTCGCAGTGGCTGCGGGATTACCTGTACATCCCCATGGGCGGCAATCGCCAAGGCCTCCCTCGTGCCGCCGCCGCGATTCTGGTCACCATGCTGCTGGGCGGCCTCTGGCACGGGCCCAGTTGGACCTTCGCCGCCTGGGGTCTCTTCCACGGTCTTCTCCTGGCCCTGGAGCACGCACTCCACCGCCTGAAGCTGTGGTCGCCTCCCGCCGTCCTGGTCAGGCTGGCGACCTTCATCGCGGTGGTACTGGGCTGGGTGCTCTTTCGAGCTGACTCATTCCCCATGGCCGCACATCTCTGGTGGGTGATGGTCGGAGGCACTGGCATTGCTTTCGTGCCTGAGGCCCAGCCCTTCCTGCTGGTCCTGGCGACATTGGGAATAACGTGGTGCTGGATGGCCCGCAACACCTGGGATGGCACGGCCTCCCTGCGGCCCCGGCGAGCGGTGCTGCTGGCATTACTCTTCATGGCCTGCGTGCTGGTGATGACACGCCCCAGCCCATTTCTCTATTTCCGTTTCTGATGCCCCTGGGCTACCACGACAAGGTGATCTGTCCGTGGCCAGTGCGCACTCCACTATTGTGGGTCAGGTTGCCAGAGATATCGGGCTTGACCCAGCTGCTGCCGCCGCCGCCACCGCCCCAGGAGCCGCCGCCGCCACCGAAATAGCCGGCGCCGCCGCCACCGCCCGCGGTATTGCCACCCGCCGGCCCACCCAGCCCCAGCGCCCCGGGACTGGCGTTCTGGTAGCCGCTGCGCTGGCCACCCGCACCGCCCGCAGACGGGGTGCCGCCCTTGCCTTCGCTACCCGATGAGTTCGACCCACCGCTCCCGCCGGTCAAGCCACCGCCAACGCCTCCATGATCCGTGGGAGTATTGGGACAGGCACCGCCGCCGCCAGCCGCCACCAGGATGCGATCGCTCAGCGCCGCCCCCCCCAACCGGATATCAGTCGCACCGCCGCCACCGGCCCCCAGCCAGGTATTCTGAGCCGGGTCAACCTTGCCGTCGCCGCCGCCGTTATAGCCGCCAGCCATGTGAATGGGCTTCTCCCCCACGAAGATCTGCAGCGTGCCGCCCGGCGCCACGGTCAGGGTGGCTTGCACGCTGCCCCCCTTCCCCCCCTTCGACATGTTGTGATTAAAGGAATCCCCTCCCTGAGCACCATATGCAGTGACCTGCAGGGTGCCACCACAAGATGGCACCGTGAAGCTCTGCACCGCCCCGGTGTACTCGAAGGTCGCGCTGCCCGGCTGACAAGCCTGGACACACTCCCCGGCTTTGCAGACCAGATCTTGACCACAGGCCGTGTCATCCTGCACCGGGGTGGCTATGCAACCCGTCTCCGGACCGCACGAGTCGTCAGTACAGACCTTGCCATCGTCACAGGCCAGCGCCCCAGAACCATGGCACGCCTTGTCAAGGCACTTGTCCGTTACGGTGCAGGCATCCTGGTCATTGCAATCCGCCTCGTTGGCCTGGTTCACGCACCCGGTAACGACGTGGCACGAGTCGTCCGTGCAGATGTTGCCATCGTCACAATTGATGGCGCTGCCGCCGCCACAGGTGCTCCCGGCGCAGAACTCGTTCTTGGTGCATGCATCATTGTCATTGCAGGGCAGAGTATTGGGTACAAACAGGCAACCCACCCCGCTCTGGCAGGAATCGTCAGTGCAGGGATTGCCGTCGTCGCAGCTCTCCCAACCACCAGCCTTGCAGAGCCCCTCGCTGCAGGCATCAGCCAGCGTACAAACCTCTCCGTCATCGCACGGGGCCTCGTTGGGCTGGAAGACGCAGCCGCTTTCGGGATGGCAGACGTCGTCAGTACAGAGGTTGCCATCGTTGCAGCTCAGCGAACCTGAGCTGATGCACTCTCCCAAACTGCAGTGGTCGCCGGTGGTGCATACATCACCGTCATCGCAGGGGGCCTGGTTCAACTTATGACCACAGCCGGTCTGAGGGTCACAGAAATCTGTCGTACAGATATCATCATCGTCGCAATCGAGCAGCCCGGCCGAAACACAGGCACCAGCGGCACAGCTTTCCCCAAGGGTACAGGCATTGCCATCGTCACAGCCACCCTCATGGGCAAGGTGCTGGCAACCGCCCGCACCGCAGGAATCGTCGGTGCAGGGGTTGAAGTCGTTGCACTCCAGGGTCGGCCCGGGAAGACATTGCCCGGCCTGGCAGTGGTCATTCACTGTGCAAGCATCCCCATCGTCGCAGGAGCCGTTACTGAGTGAGTGCAAGCACCCGGACTTTGGCGCACACGAATCGATGGTGCAGGGATTCCCGTCATCACAATCCACGGCCCCCCCGGGCTGGCACTGACCGGCCAGGCATGAATCCCCGTCGGTGCACAGATTGAAGTCGTCACAGGTGAGAGCCGCCGGCGTATGGGTGCACCCCTCCCCCGGTGAACAGCCATCTGTGGTGCAACCATTCCCATCGCCGCAATCGGCCGGCAGGCCGGGCGCACATTCCCCGGCGACACAATGGTCACCCACGGTACAGGCATCGTTATCGTCGCACGCAAACCCCTCATGGGCTGGCGCGAACCCGCATGCTCCGGTGGCGGGGTTGCAGTCAGCCACCAGGCAGATTTCGTTGCTGCCGGAGGCTGCGGGACAAACTACGGGCGAGTCGGGAACCACTTCGCAAAGATGAGGCAAGCTCGAAGTGTCGCAGAACAGGTGCCCATTGCAGAGGTCGCCATCTTCCAGGATGTCGCAATCACTATCCTCGTAGCATTCACAGGGGAACTGCACTCCAGCGCAGGTGCCGTCATGACAGAGGTCCCCGACGGTGCACGCGTCGCCGTCGTCGCAGCTCTCGGCGTTGGGCTCAAAAGCGCAGCCCCCATCCGCCTGGCAGACGTTGTCTGTACAGGGGTTGCCATCATCACACTGGGCCGGGTCGCCGACGCAGACCCCCAATTCGCAGTGGTCCGCCACGGTGCACGGATCACCGTCTTTGCATTCGCCTTCATCAAGTGCCGTGGTCTGACAACCCGCCACTCCCGCACAGACATCTTTGGTGCAATCGTTGCCGTCCTCGCAGAGGTTGATGAAGTCGCCACCGACACTGTCCGGCTCGTCGACATCCCCATCACAGTCATCGTCAAGACCATTGCAGGTCTCGGCCGTGGCCACCGCAGCATTGCAGTCAGACAGCCCACCTTCCTGGCAGATCCGCTTGCCTTCACACGTGCCCGCATCGCTGATTGATTCGCAGGGGGTCCAGAGGGCCAATTCAACCGACCGGGGAGTGCAGGGACAGACCCCTGCGTCGGCCACGCATTGCGCAGTGCTGATGCCATCGACGGTAACCGTGCTGGCACAGGAGAATCCCCAGGGGCAGTCACCGTCGGCCACACAGGTGCCGCCGCAGAAGCTGCCCTCGTCACCGTAATCCACGCAAACGTCGTCCTGGTCGCCTTCACTGGCACAATCCGCACCCGCCTGGCAAGGCTTGCAGAGGTTGGCGAAACCGGAAACGCAGATGTAGGCAACGTCCGGTCCCGTTCCCGTGACCTGGCTGCAGGTCCAGCCCGGGGGACACTCTTCCTGACACGCCTGGGAACAGACTCCGTCACCCATGTGCTCAACGCACCATCCCGACTGGCAGTCGCCATTGGTCGTGCAGGGGTCGAGGAAGCAGCCGCCCTCTCCCTCGCATGGGTCGACAGTCTCGTCCACCCAGGCCTCAAAGACCTCCTCGGGGGGGCTGGCACTATCCACCACGAGATCAGTTGTCACTGCCTCCTCGGTCCCCAAATCTGGCTCGGTCAGCGTCTCCTTGACGTCCACGGACGAATCTGTCACCACCGTTTCCCCAGGGGTCGAACATGCAACCGGGAGCACCGCAAGTGAAGCTAGCTGCAGAAACAGCACAATTCTTCTGGCAATTGACATCAGTCGTTCCCTCTCAAGAGGCGCTTCAGCGCACCTCGCTATTCCTCGAACATCACCGCAACCTGCTCCAAGCTATCTTCCGACCCGATCACTGTCACGTGATCGCCTAGATGAAGGGCAGTATAGCCATGCGACACAAGCATGTGCCCGTCCCGACTGACCGAAAGAACCAGCGTATCCAGCGGTAGGCGCAGGTCGCGCAGCAACTTGCCGTCCAACGCCTGGTCCCTCACCTCCACTTCGACAATATCCTGCCCTTCTTCGGTGCCCAACATGACGGAGGCAGCCAGGGGGGAGCGAACCATGTGGTCCAGCATACTGACGATGGCCATGGCCGGGTCAACCACCACGACCCCCAACTCCTTGAACTCTGTCAGCAGCCGGTGATGGTTGACCCGAGCAACCATCTGCGGAGTACCAAAGTGTTCGTAGGCGAGTTGGCAGACTCGGAGGTTCTCCTCATCCGACAGCATCACGACGATGGCATCTGCCTTGTCTAGCCCCAGAGCACGCATTGACGACACATCGTATTCCGGGACGTGGACAATCTCTATATCCGCCTCTCCAACCCGATCACGAGGCTCGTTGCGCCGTTCGGCCAGCTTCACCAACCAGCCATGCATCTTGAGCTGCGCTGCCAGTGCCACGCTGTGCCCCTCCAGCCCAAATATCACAACGCGGCGAGGGCCGACATGGTCGCAATGCTCGCCCCGCTCATGGGACTCACCTACCAGATGGATGGCCCACTTGAAGAGCGGCGGGCCGAGCAATTGGTTGACAACGATTATGGCGATGATCAGGGAGGCGAACTCCGGACCCCAAGTGGGATAGGCGATGGCCACGCTCTTGGCCAGGCCGAGTCCGATCCCCGCCTGCGTCACAAAAGCCAACCC
>CALGBT010000661.1 GCA_937884235.1 uncultured Pseudomonadota bacterium | reverse complement strand
GTAGTCGGCATCATGATTGACATTGCGTCCGGCAAGTCGTTGCCGTTCCGGCAGATGGACGTTGTTTCCAACCGCTGGGCGCTGGAGGTCCGGCTGAATGCCGAGGACCCCAAGACCCTGAGCCCCTCCTTTGGGCAGATCACCCGGTTGGAGCTCCCCTTCAGTCACTACACCCGGGTCTCCTCCGGGGTATACGAGGGAGCGGACATTCCCCCTTACTATGACTCGCTGCTGATGTTGCTGATGACCACCGGTACCGATCGCCGGGGGGCCATCAAGGTCATGGACCGCGTGCTGAGTCGCAACCTCCGGCTCGAAGGGGTCAAGACGGTGCAGCCGTTGCTGCTGAGCATTCTCCGGCACCCGTCGTTTCTGTCCGGGAACTTCACCACCAGTTTCGTCGAGGAGCATTTCGATGAATTGGTCTCCACGTTCAAGGATGAGGGTAGCGAGGACGAGGTTCTCAAGATTGCCCGCTATGTGGCAGACATTTCGGCCCTGGGACCGAAGGAGTGGATGTGATGGCAACTGAAGGGAGCTTTGGCTACGCCCATCCCGGGATGTCTCCGGGGGAGATTGTGCAGAGCATTCGCAACCTGGATGGCGTTGGGGTTACGTCTACGGGGATGCGGGATGCGGGGCAGTCTGACTACAAGAACCGCACCCGTCTCATCGACCTGGCAACGTTGGCCCCTTACTACGACCGGATGGGTCTCTTTTCGGCGGAGTGCCACGGGGGGGCCAGGTGGCACGTGGGGGTCATGAACCGGCGCGAGAGCCCCTTTGAAGAGCTCCGCCGTTATCGCGAGTTGATGCCCAACGTCTTGCTGCAGACCCTGGTGCGCGAGACTAACCTCTGGGGCTATCGACCTTACCCGAAGAAGGTCATTGAGTATGTTGTCAAAGAGGTCGACATTGACGTCTGGCGATGCTTCTCTTTCCTGAACGATATTCGCAACATGTGTTCCGTTGCCGAGGTCGTCATGGGGCGCGGGCGTCTGTTCGAGCCGGCCATCTCCTTCACCCAGGCCGATTGGACGACCAACGAGTACTATCTGGGCGTGGTGAAACAGATAGTCGATCTTTGCGCGGGTAGTGACGAGATCATCCTTTGTATTAAGGACATGGCCGGCGTGGGCAGTCCCGAGCGGATACGCAGTCTGGTGGATGCGATCTTGCAGAAATACCCGGAGATGGTGGTGGCCTATCACCGGCACGCCACTGACGGGTTGGCGATGCCGGCACTGCTGGCCGCGGCCCAGGCCGGGGCCAAGTTGCTGGACGTCCAGGAGGACTCCCTCACGCGGTTCTACGGGCAGGCCCCAATTCTCTCCCTTCACGCCTATCTGGAAGAGGCCGGCATCAAGGTGAACATCGACCGTGAGGAGGCTTTGGGGGCGGTGCAGGAGGTGCGCCGGTGGATTGGTCGGTATGATTGGGCGGAGTCGCCATTTAGAGGGTTTGATTACACGGTCACCAGGCACCGCATGCCTGGAGGCGCGTTTCCCAGCAGCTTCGAGCAGGCTGAAAAGGGGGACTTTCTGCATCTTATGCCGCAGATTCTAGAGGTGATGTCTCTCTACAATCGCATCGTCCGTTACTTCGATGTAACCCCCGGCTCGCAGATTACGTGGGTGACCTGCAGTGGTATTGTGAACCGGTACAACAAGGAGCGTGGCGTTGCTGGTGTTCGACACGTTCTGGGTCTGTTGCGGAAGTTTGTGCTTGGCAAGGAGCAGGACTGGAGCGCAATGGAGCCTGAGGAGCAGGGAGAGCTGCTGACGCTACTGCGCACCACGACCAGCGACTTCAAGAATCTCCTCCTTGGGGGCTACGGCGCGCTGCCCGCAGGATGGCCGGCAGATTGGGTCTATCAGAGTGCCTTTGGTGATGAGTGGAAGGAGAAGCTGGCGAGCAGGAACGAGTTGGGGGCAGTGGATGCCGTCGTTGACGACGATCTGGCGGTGATTCGGGAGACTCTCACTGAGAAATTGGGCCGCGGCCCGACGGAGGAAGAGTACATCCTCTACCTGATGCATCCGACGGATGCGTTGGCGATGACCGAGTTCAGGGAGCTTTACGGAGAGGCTCCCCTGGTCCTCAATACCGATGTCTGGCGGGAGGGGCTGAAGCGGGCCGGCGATACCGTCCAATTCGAGATCAAAGGCAAGCCCTACGAGGTGGAGCTGGTTTCCATCGGGGCAGAGCACGAGGGGCTCATCCATGTGGTTCTGCGGGTCAACAACAAGACCCGGGTCTTCCGCGTCGAGACGCCCCGGCACAAGACGATTGAGATTCGCATGGCCACGGGGCCGAACCAGCTTGGGGCGCCGATCAACGGCAACGTCTGGAGGATTGGCAATACGGCTCGTGGCCGGCTGCAGGTGGGGGATATCGTTCGCCAGGGCGAGGAAGTTGCCAATCTTGAGGCCATGAAGATGGAGAATGCGATCTTCTCGCCCTTTGACGGGCAGATCCATGAGATCGCCGTGCGTCTCAATGATTCCGTGGTTGAGGGGCAACTTCTCTTCGTCATTGAGGAGGCGGGTGATGTGTCTGAAGAGGGGGGGCATCCTTCGTCCTAGTCCATCGCCCCACCATAATACTCTATTATACTCGCAATTTATTCCTCATCTGCGTTTGGCTTCGCCAGCAAAGTCGCTGCCTGATGGCCCTTGAGGTTGACAGCAACAGTGCTTGGGGGTAGAAGTGTACCGACTTCCGCGCCCCGCTTGCGGAGGATCCCGGTGGGCGTGCGGACCCGTGCGTGAGGGAGGTTGTCAATGGGCGAGGCCACTGAGCAGAATGAAATCTTCATCCCGGTAGACAAGCTGCGAGAGTTTGTGAAGGAGGTTTTCGTCCGTCTGGAGGTGCCGGCAGACGATGCCCTGACCGTTGCCGACAATCTTGTGGCGGCTGATCTGCGTGGCGTTCGCTCCCATGGCGTTGCCCGTCTCGAGCGTTACGTCAAGGG
>CALGBT010000660.1 GCA_937884235.1 uncultured Pseudomonadota bacterium | reverse complement strand
GGGTCATCGAGGGTCCAGCAGAGCATCGTCCCCTCGTCCAGCCAGCCTTCGACGCAGGGGACCGGTCCGGCGGTGTCCTCCGGGGCCGCGGTGTCCTCGGCGCGGACTGTATCGGCGCCCCCGGTGGGGACATCCTGGCCCCCCGCCGTGGTGTCCGCGCCGCCGGTCACCTCGGGGCCGCAGTCGCAGTCCGTCCAGTTCCCGCCGCCGAGGCAGTAGCGCCCGCCGGGGCGGCCATCGGCGCATTGGCAGGTCTTCGTCTCGTTCTTCACGCAGTCGTTCCCAGAGTCGCAGCCCACGAGGGCCGGCGTCGAGAGCCCGACCACCACCAGGAGCGTCATGATTCGTCGCATCTCGTCCTCCTAGTCGAAGTAGACGGTGGGGTTGTAGCCGAAGTAGCAGCCGGGGCCCCAGTAGGTCTCGCTCAGCGGCCAGCCTGCGGGCGGGCTGGTCGTGGACTTGCACTTCGCCTTGTACTCAGTCCCCGATGGCGCGACCCAGGGCTTGTGCCCACAGTCGGCCTTCTTCTCCAGGGTCCCGCCGATGCACTGCTTGAGGACGTTATTCTCGCAGATGAAGTCGCCGGCCTTGGTCGTCCCGCAGTCCCCCGCAGCCTGGGACACGCACTCCCCTGCGCTACAGGTCTTCCCAGCGGAGCAGGTCCCGCAGGACCCCGCGCAGCCGTCGGGACCGCACTCGACCCCGGCGCAGCTCGGCGTACACTGGTTGACGAGGTAGTACCCTGCGTAGTCCGCGCAGGAGGCGATGGCCTTGTCGACCTTGTGGATCACGAACTCGTAGACCAGCTCCCCCGAGGCATAGAGATCGTTGCCGAACTCGTACCGGCAGTCCCCGCACTGGTAGATGTCGACGCAGTCCCAGCCCCCGGACACCGCGTCCTCGTCGAGCCAGGTGCAAGGCACGCCATCCAGTTCGGACAGAGCACCGTCCGCCGCGAAGGTCAGGTTGAAGGCTCCCTTGGGAGACGCTCCGAGGGCCTCACCGAGTTCCGCTGCGCCGTTCGCGCCTGGGAGGGGGCAGTGGATCTTGGGATCCAGGGGAAGGGTGTCCACGGTGTCATCACCGCCTCCACCGCCGAGGCTGACGTCCCCGTCGCAGTCACAAGGCGAGTAGCTCGACGTGGTCTCGCAGATCTGGACGCCGGTTTCTCCCCCGGCGCAAGTGCAGGCCTGGGTCGTCCCGTTCTTGCAGGTCGCCGCGTCGCTGCCGAAGAGTTCGCAGCCGGCGAGCGAGAGCATCAGGATGGCTAAAACGACGGGGCGTACAGCAGATCGATACAACAGCACGGGATCACCTCCTCTCCGTGGTGGGTCTCATGGGACACAGGTTCCGTTTACCAACTCCAACAACCCGAGGCAACTCACAGATATCCAGCCTCTCGTTACGATAACCGAATATACGGAAACCTGCACCTGGATCGTCTCCCTCCAAAATCGAGTCCGCTTGAGCACCGGGGGTTCGGTCAAGAACGCGATATGGTTGAGTTGAACGAAGCCGCTTTGCGGCAGGTTCCTGTCCTCGACGTATCGGGTATCTGATGTCGCCAGTCTGATAGATTCCCATTCCCTAGAAGAAAAATGGCCTCCATCCTCGTCCTTAGGCACCAACCGGGGTGCCGTAATAAGGAGGGAGAGCATGACAGTGCTCAGAGAGAGGATGAAGACCGACCTGACGTTACGTAATTTGCGGCCCACAACGCAAGAGACTTATCTGCGCTGCGTAAGCAAGTTGGCGGAGTACTACATGCTGTCGCCAGACACGTTGACGGAGGACCAGGTCCGGGAGTTCCTGCGTTACCTGCGTGAGGAGAAGAAGATCGGCCCGTCGATGCAGAAGGTGTATGTCGCTGCGCTGAAGTTCTTCTACGCGACAACGCTGGGCACGCCAGAAATCGTGCGATCGCTTTGGGCCCCCAAGGTGCCCAAAAAGCTGCCGCAGGTACTCAGTGGTACAGAGGTCGAGGAGTTGCTGGGCACTGTCCGTAAGTTGGAGTACCGGGCGATTCTGATGACCACCTACGGAGCGGGGCTGCGAATCGGTGAGGCGTGCAAGCTGCACGTGGCCGACATCGACAGCAAGCGGATGTTGATCCGAATCAGGGACGGTAAGGGAGGCCGCCAGCGGTACGCGATGCTAAGCCAGCGGTTGTTGGTAGTGCTACGTGAGTACTGGCGTGTTATCCGTCCGGCCGGTCCGTGGCTGTTCGAGGGTCGGGAGCCAGAGACGCCAATCGGGACTGACGCTGTACGCAAGGTTCTGAGAAAAGCTGGCGTCGAATGCGGGCTCAGCAAGCGGGTGACGCCGCATGTCCTGAGGCATTGCTTCGCAACCCACCTTCTTGAGTCCGGCACTGATATTCGCACGATCCAGGTGCTGCTCGGCCACCAGTCGATCCACACGACGCAGATGTATGTTCAGGTAAGTACGCTGCATGTTGCTCGCACGACGAGTCCGCTGGATCTACTGGGGACCGAGGAAGGCAAAGTGCTCGGGTAGGGACGGATGGGGGCGCACGCCGGGTGCGCCCAGAAGCAATTGAAGCGGCCTCAGTATGAGGTCGCCGATATCTTCCGGGTGCACGGAGATGCGTACCGGTCCCACCATGCGCTGACGCCGGAGCAGCGCAAGGCGATGTGGGCCATCAAATCCTGCCGTACGGCTGTGTTGGGCGGGCATATGGACAAGTGTATCGACTGCCACCACGAGCGCCCCTCGTACAATTCATGCCACAATCGGCACTGTCCGAAGTGCCAAGCACTTGCCGCCGCAAAATGGCTCGAGCGCCGCATGGAGCGTATCCTGCCGGTCCACTACTTCCATGTGGTGTTCACGCTACCCGGCGAGCTGAGGAGCCTGGGGCTGCGAAATCGTCGAATGCTCTACGAGCTACTGTTCCGCGCCGCGACGAGTACGCTGTTGACGTTGGGGCAAGACCCGAAGCGTTATCAGGCATTACTCGGCGTGACCGCCGTCCTGCATACCTGGACCCGGGACCTGAGATTCCATCCGCATGTGCACTGCATCGTCACCGGCGGGGGACTGAGCGTCGACGACGCCAAGTGGGTGGATGCAGGCTCGGACTATCTGTTTCCGGTCAACGTCATGGGACAGCTGTTCCGCGGGAAGTTCCTTGAAGCGTTGGCGCAGGTGCATGACCGGGGAGAGCTTGTTCTGCCCCCGGAGTTCTTGGCCGCGGGCGCGTTCGACGAATTACGCGGACGCCTCTACCGAAAGAACTGGGTCGTGTACGCAAAGCGACCATTTGCCGGGCCACAGCAGGTGTTCTCATACTTGGGCCGGTACACGCACCGGGTGGGCATTTCAAACCACCGCCTGCTGGATGTCACCGACGAGGCTGTGACTATAGCCATCCGTGATGGAAAGAGCGCAACCATGAGCCCCGAGGTCTTCATCGGGCGCTTCTTGCAACACATACTACCCAAGAACTTCGTTAAGGTACGCCACTACGGGCTGGCAGCATCCAGCAATGTCAAAAGACGACTTGATACTGCACGACATCTGCTCGCTGAAAGGCGGCCGCCGCCCGACCATCCAGATGTTGGCGGAGAGGATCTCATTGGAGACTGGAAGTCCTTTCTCCAACATTTCACCGGCATCGACCTTGATGTCTGCGCTGCGTGCGGCAGTCGGCGGTTGCACCGTCGAATGATACCGCCAGAATCCCATCCCGTGACGGGTGTGTCGGCTCGCTCTCCTCCTGCAACGGAGGGTGCCTGATGATGACCACTGACCATTCGATGCAAAACGAATCGCTCGCCGAGGCGATGCCGCCGAGGTACGTCAAATCGTCGCCGAAATCTATGGGGCACTGCTTCTACGTTAGCCTACCCATGTGCAGACGCTCAGGTCTGCCGCATAGGATGGTCTCACAGCGGTCAACATCAACCCGCAGTTGGCCCTCCATATCCTCACAAGAGCAGAGACAACAGCCGAATTCCACATAGCCGTGACCAGATCATTCGCCAAGACCAGCTTCGTTCAACTCAGGATCGGCGGAATGCTCGCAGGCCACAGATTTGTGCTCGAATAGCGGGGGTTGGCGAGCGAGACTCCGCCGGATCCTACGAATTGCCGCTTCACGGCCGGGACGAGTTCCTCGGGCATTACAACCAGCGGTCCCGCATCCGCCCGGTTGCAGTAGAACACCACCCCACTCTTCTGGAGGAACTTCAGAGCCTCCTTGAACTCATCCTCGCTGTGAAGCTCGTTCCCGACCTTCGGGAACTGCTCCAGCTTCGCCTCAAGCAGACGCGTCTCGTGGCGGCTGATGCCAAGCTTCATGCGCAGGCGGTTCAGCAAAGCGAATTCATCGGGTGTGATCTTGTCGTCGTCCAGAGCGACCTCCAGGACGGTCTCGTAAACGTCGAGCTTGTCCGAATCGGAGAATCTGAAGGCTCCGTCCTGAGTGGCCTCCTCCACGATCCCTTGCTCGTACGCCCTAACTGCCAGGAACAGCGTTTCCTCGGTGCATGCTGCATCCGTCTGGTCCAACATCGAGGTCAAGATGCCCTCCATCAGGATCCTGACGGGCCGGGTCATGTCTGCCAGATGAAGGGCCTTGGAGATCCGGTCATCTCCGGCTAGCTCCTTGACGTTCTGACGAATTTGCTCTCGGAGTCGCTCTTCGTCGCCGCGCGGCACTCCCTCCTTGATGATGCTGTCAACGACCC
>CALGBT010000659.1 GCA_937884235.1 uncultured Pseudomonadota bacterium | reverse complement strand
CGCAGCATGACGCTCTCCGGAATGCCCGCACCGCTATCCCTGACCGTCACCTGGACACCCTCGGCATGGACGGCCAGGCGAACCTCGATGCGTCCCTCCCCAGCCACCGCATCGGCAGCGTTGAAGAGAAGATTCAGGAGCACCTGCTTATAGCGGGAGGGAGGCATTGCACAGAGTGGAACGTCAGGGTCCGTAGCCACATCGATCTCGACATTGCGAAAGCGTTTCTGGGGGGCCACGAATCTAACGATGCTCTCAGTCTCTGCGGCCACATTGCTGGCAGCCTCCTCATCGGCGGCTGGTCGAGAGAAATCGAGGAGGTCCTGAATTGTGCCCCGGATCCGCTCCGTGGCCATCCGGATCTGGGCAATGGCATCTCGAGAGAACGTCTCGTCACCACCATCGTCCTCCAGCATCTCCAGATAGCCAATGATCACCCCAATGGGATTGCCTATTTCATGGGCCACTCCCGCCGCGAGTTTGCCGACGGAAGCGAGCTTTTCGGTGCGAATGAGTTGGTCATGCGCATCCACCAGGCGCATGTTGACTTCGCTCAACTCATGCACCTGCTCCTCGATGCGTTGTCGGTCACCCTGAATGCGCCCAGCCATGGCCGCAAGTGACTCTCGAAGAGAGCCAAACTCATCGGACCCCAGCGGCGATGAGGCCAGGTCGCGGTGACCAGTGGCGATGGCACCAGCCTCTTCCACAAGACGGTCGATGGGGCGGACGACCAGATTCCGTACCACCACGGCCCCCATGAGCAGAATCGCCAGCAGGACAAGGGCCCCCCAGATCACCAACAGGTTGACGATGGAGCGCTTGCGTTGCAGAAAATCATCGGCACTCCGAGCTGCGAAAAGCCAGCCACCACCGGGGAGCTTGCGCAACGAGACGAAGAGTTCTCCCTTTCCCGGGGAGCGAACCATTACCGTATCGCCATCCTCACCGGCCATCCGCTCCAACCGCGCGCGACCGACAATAATCTCCGCTGGTGTCCCCTGCCGGGGGGCCACCATTTCAAGCTTCTCATTAAGCACCTGCAGGGTCTCCAGCTCAGCCCTCTGCGAGGCTGAAGCCAGCGCCCGGTCCAGTTCCTGTGGGTCGTGGGCTAGACCGAGGAGAATGACCGCAACGGTGCCGGCTTTGCCAGAGAGCGCCCGCAGTTCCTGATCCATGAGAATCGACGAGGCCAGTGACGACGTGGCAAGGTAGACCAAAGCGAACGCCAGCAGGACGATGGCCCCGAGTACAACGGCCAGTCTTCCTCGCAGTCCGAGACGCGCCATGATCTTCCCCTACAGTCTGAATATATCTTGAAAGAACTGACCTATCCAGTATGAGAAGAAGAGCCACTCCAGCGCGGCCAGGGCCAGGAAGGGGCCAAAGGGCACCTTCAACTTGCGCACCGGTCGCTGCGGGGGTGCGCTTGCAGCTCCATCGCCGGCACCCGCCGCCATCGCTTCGCCCGCCGCGGCCAGGTCCTCTAGAAGCTCGCCCGCCCTCTGTGTCGCCTCCCGTGCTTCAGCCTCAGCAGCTTCGACATCATCGGGATCTTCTGGCAGGGTACCGCCCAGGGCCAGGGTGAGGCCTGCGTAAAGCAGCCCCTGCAGTGAGCCAACCAGGAGCACGAATGGGATAGCAGTCCAGCCCAGGAAGGCGCCGATGAAGGCCATGAGCTTGGCATCCCCCCAGCCCATTCCCTCCTGCCCTGTAAGGAGCAGATAGGCGAGGATAACCAGGGCAATGATGCCGGCCCCGGCCCCGGCCCCGATGAGCGAGTCCAGCCAGACGACATTGAAATACTGGCCCGCCGCGAAGCCGTAGAACAGGCCCACCGCTATCATGGGCAAGGAGATGACATCTGGAATAAGCATGGTATCAAGGTCGATGAAAGTAATCGCCACCAGGGCAGCTACGAACAGGAATTGAAATGCGAAGAGCCCTAGTGCGATGGTCAGGGAGGGCACCAGTGGATTGTAGGCAATGGCTTGCCAGACCGCCAGGGTCAACATGGCGGTGACGAGTTCCACCAGCGGGTAACGCACCGAGATGCCTGTCCGGCACCCGGCACAGCGACCGCCCAGAGCCAGATAGCTCAATATCGGAATATTTTGATACCAGCGAATGGGAACCTGGCACTCGGGGCAATGGGAGGGAGGCGTCAGCAAGGACTCCTGGCGAGGAAGTCGGTGGATGACGACATTAAGGAAGCTGCCCCAGATAGCCCCCCAGGCAAAAGCAGCCACGGCCATCGCTGTGGGCAAAGCCACCATCCTAGTGAACCTCGAAAGTGCCGATGAAGACCCGGTCCTTGCCATCATGTCGGATGCGCTTCTTGTCGTAGTCTTTGACCTTCAGGCGCTTGTCCGAACCCGGCGTATAGAGCCCCATATAGATATTGTATATTCCCGAGGGGGACCCCAGGGGGATCTCAGTCTGGTAGTCGTCCAGAATGATGTCACCCGTCATCCAATGGTTAGTGCGCCAGCAGCCGGAGCACTTCTTGTCCTCGGGGTCATTGGTCATATTGAGGGGCCAGTGGTCCCCATGAATGCGGTTGCTGTCCCCGGTGGAATCCATATGAATGAAGATCTTCCAGGATGTCGAGAGCTTCCCGGTACACTCAAAGAGCAATCGCAGACTAAGCTTCCCGCCCCGGGCGATGGAACTGCTCTTCATCTGGTAGCCGATGAAGCGAATCTGGTCATTGAAGTTGATATATCCACTGCGAATCCGGCCGTGTTGGGCCAGGTCATCAGCCACAGCAAAGGTCTTTGGTTCTTCTCCCGGGGCGGCAAGAGTCCACGCCTCAAGGGCATCGAATCGGTCTCGGGGGATGGTGGCATTGGCGAAGCGATTGTGGTTCTTCTCGTCATCCAGCAGATAACTGGTGGCCAGCAGGAAGTTCACGTTGCTACCATCCAGCACCGGAATGTGCATCCCGTCGGACTGGGCCCGGAAGCTGAAGTTCACACTCGAAAAGGCTTCCTGGCTCAGAATGACGTAGTTGCGGGAACGCTCCATGCCGCTGGCGGTGTGGTCGCCGGCATCCGGCGAGTCAATGACATAGCGCAGAGCTTCGGCGCGCCCGGCCCCGGGCGGAGTCAGGTTGAGTTCAACTGAGGTCGCATCGTTTCCCAGAATGGAGAAAGGCTTCCCGCGGGCGTCGTAGAGGGTCGCTCCTTGCCACTCCCCCGCCTGCCATCCCTTGCTCTCGTCCGTCAGGCGCCCGTCGCCAACGATGGTGGCAATGCCGGCCTCCGCCGTAAAGTCGCGCACCCCATCGCCATTCCGGTCATTCTCATCGGAGAAACCCCGCACAAGCACATGCGCAGGCCCTGGATGGGAACTCGACCGGGTCACTTTAACCACAGTATCTGTTTTGCCCAGCAGGACTGCGGTGAGATCTCCCTGGGACTGCAATTCTGGAATCCGGGCAGTGTAGAAGTTCTTATCTTCCGGGTCGCTGCCCCCTCTCCCTTTGTACTTGAAGATATCGTCCCCAAGGTCCCCGCGCTCTTCTGCCGCATAGTAAAGTTCGAGGATGTGCTTTTGCGAAACCTCCCTGGAGAACCCTGGCAGCAGCTGCACTGCGTATAGGGTCCCGGCTCCCAACGCCAACAGCAGAGTCACGGTGCCGGCCACTCCGGGTCGCTGCAGCTGCTCGGGCCAACGAACAGGATTCCATCCGCCCAGCCGTTTCAAGAGCCGGTCAAACCAGCCGCAACTGCGTGCCAGGTGAGCGGTCTGTGGAAAGAGATAGGTGGCAACAAAAAGCAGAACCAGGGCCACCGGCAACCAGGTCAGCCGACTCTCCAGCAGCAGGTAGGGCAGATAGCGCACCTGACTCTTAGGATAAACGATGGCTTCTACGGAGGGCCAGCGCATGGCCATGGGAATAAAGAGCACAATTCCCAGCGCTAGCAACAGTCCCCAGGCAGCCAGGTGCAGGGCACCGGGGCGAAGGAGGAGGCGGGGGCGAGCATAGACCCCCAGGGTGAGGAAGCTGAAGATCGTCAGAATCCAGATGTCTGGCGCTCCCAGGTCGGTCTGACGGAAGAAGGCTGAGGTCAGGACCAGAACTGCGACAACAACGTTGCCCGCCAGGAAACGAAGGAAAGAGGGCAATTCCAGCGGACGCCCATGCAACTTTGGCACCAGCAGAAAGGCCACCGCCGCGCCCCCGGCAACCAGAGGTAACGCCAGGCCCGTCAAGAAAGCCGGCGAGCGCACCACCGCCTGGAAGCTGCCCGGCGGGAAATCAAAAGTAATGAGAATGTCGACCAGCGCCGCTACAGCCAGGCCCAGGGCCACTGCGAGCCCGACATAGTCCCTGCTTACCTGGTCTTGTGCCTGCCCCAGAACACGCCCCAGGGGTCGCAGCCAGCGGAGTTTTCGCCGCGACCAGACACCGACGGGGGTGAAGAACAACGCCCAGGAAAGGATCGCGGCTCCCAGGCCCATGTAGAGCAGAATTGACTCGATGCGCTGCCCGAAGTGTTCCTGATAGAACTCGATGAACTGAGGTGGCAGCTTACCAGCATTACGGTCGGTCAATGCCGTCTGAAAACGGCTGGCAAGCCCGGCCACAAGACGAACGATGAAGAGCACGGACAGCGACCATAGCGCCGCCCAGAAAGCAACTGGACGCCGGAAGAAGGCGATCACGTCGCGCAGCAGAGTTCCCCCGCGGCCAAAGTAGAATGCAACCGTCACAGTGGCCAAACCCAGAAAGACCTTAAGCAGAGTGGGCGTGGCGAAATCTGGTGGGAAAGGGTTGGCATCGTCGAGGCCCATCTCAGGATCCAGGGCCAGGAAAGAGAGCAGATGCTGAGGACTCTTGAAGAGATTGGCAAGGATGACCACGGCAATGCCCAGGGCCACCACTGCACAGAAGCGGCTGGCCGGACGCTCAGTCTCTGCTTTCCAAAGCAATACAACGGCCACGGCCACCGCGGTTACGCTGGGGAAGATGGTATGCAGAAAGCCTGGCAAGAGAGCCGACTGGAGGGCGAAGGGAACTGAGAACCACAGGAACACCAGCAACTCAAGTCGTCGCCGAGGAGTCCACTCTTTCTCCTCTCCCAGCGGGATCAGGCGGGCGATGGCAAAGGGCAGAACGATGGTCCAGGGCATCAGCGCAAAAGAAACGTGCCGGACAAAGAAATCGAAGGTTCGCCGCTCCTCAGTGAGGCCGCCCTCAAAGGCTTTGTTCATGAACTTGAAATGTTCGAAGAAAGTCCACTCTGACGGCAGCTGAACCAGGAGCACGAGGATCCCGAAGAGCAAGGCCAATAGCCCCGTGGGGAGCAGTAGTGCCTTGAACCGCCAATCCCTCGCCAGGGCAACGTAGAGAACGAGCAACAAGACGAGAAGGCCGAGGCCGAAGAGACCTTTGGCCAGGAAGAGCCCGCCAGCTGCCACGAGCAAGCCCGCCAACCGCCCAGGGGCAAAACCATCTCGCACGAGAAACGAGAAGGCCAGCACAGCCATGGTCAGGAAGAAGGTGTAGCTCATCTCTCCCGACATGTTCTTAGCCTGCCCGAAAAACATGGGCGTAGAAAGCAGTACAATGGTCGCCAGGGCGGCAACGTCGGTGCCGAAGAGACGTGAAAGGCCGAAGGCAAAGAGGAGCAAGGTCCCCAGTGCAAACATAACGGTTGGGAGTCGTGAGGTCGTCTCCGAGAAGCCAAAAGCCTTGTAGCTGAGTCCGGTGAGCCAGTAGTCCAGTGGCGGCACCGACCAGCTATCCGAGGTGACAGTCTTATCCTTCTGCTTCGGCAAAC
>CALGBT010000658.1 GCA_937884235.1 uncultured Pseudomonadota bacterium | reverse complement strand
CACTCCAGGGGCTTCTTGAGGGGGCCCCAGTAGATCTTGTGCTGCATGTTGCTGGCGAAGGTCATCTTCTCGTAGGGGCCAACGAAGTTCCACTTCTCCTGGAGGACGGAAGGATCGCCGACGATCTCGATTTCCCTGAGGTCGCCGCAGCCGAGTCCCGCCTCGTGGGCCATGCGGATGAACTTGATGTCAGAGAGGGGGTCGAAACCCATGAGCTTGGCGGCAACGGCATCGATGGCCACCTGATCAGCCGAGGCGAGGAGCACGTTTTTCACGTGGGGAACCATGCAGCGCGGTCCCGGCCCGTCGCCGGCAAACGTCCCGTCCATCACCGCAAAGAGCCCGGGATGGATGTGTTTCTGGATGCGCAGCAGATCGACGAGGGTTTCGTGGATCACCGGATGGGTCCAGTGGCGGCGCTCGTTGAGCAGTCCGCCAAAGGCGTTCTTCATGGCCCCGGTGGTGGTGGTAAAAACATGGGTCTTCACCGTGGGCAGGTGGATTATATTCTCTCCGATGAACCGCTTCGGGATCATGAAGCCGTCGGGATAGACATCATTGAGCACAATGAGCTTGTCCGCCAGATCACCCACCGCATCACGAATATGAATCCACTCCTCGCCTTCGTAAAGATGCACATTGCGCAGGCCGTGGTTCTCGATGACGTTGATCTGCTTGTTCTCGCGTTCCCCCAGGTGGGAATCGATGACCACCGTCCGGTTGTGGCAGCCGTGAATCAGATCGTCGGAATATCCATCCCGCTTCATGGCCCGAATAACACCCTCGAGTTGCCACGGAGTGGTGTTGGCACCGGGGTAGAAAAAATGCCAGCTGATGTTGATTTTCAGGGCCGTGTCGAGGGACTTGTCCAGGACGTCCTGATAGCCTGCCAGGTTCATGACTCGATGCGTATCGTCCAGCACCGTCCCCGGTATCGTCCGAACAACCGCCACCTTCGCTTTGCTCATGGTGTTTGTTCTCCCCTCTTGTACGGAAAATAGAGCCGCCCCAGCCCATGCCGCTGGCACTCGTTGACGACATCGAGAATGCGCTGGTAATCGGTCTGGGCATCGCCCTTGATATTGACGGCAGCATCGCGACCAGTGCCGTCGGCCAGAGCTTTCAGCGCCAGGGAAAGCTCGGGCAGAGTCATTTGGGCGGTGCCCTGCACCGGAATCTCGGGATCTTCACCGGGCGTATAGAGAATGTAGTCGCCACTCTTGGTGACAAAGACGGTGGGCCGCTTCACCTTGGTCACGCGGGACTGTTGATCCCCCACCGGCAGGACAATGGAAAAGGCCTGCTCCTGCGACTTGAAGGTGGTGGAAACCAGCAGGAAAATCAGCAGGATGAAGACCACATCCACCAGTGGCGTAATGTCAATGGCACCGGTGGTCCGCCGGAGATTCAGCTGGCGACGAAAGTTCATCAGGCATCGCTCCTGTTCTGGTCAGACTCCTGCTCCATGGGGAAGACCGTTTCGAGCAGAGCGATTCCATACTCCTGCAACGATGAGGCGATGCGCTCGATGCGAGATTCCAGGTAGCGGAAGGCCAGATAGGCCGGAATCGCCACCGCCAACCCTGCCACCGTGGTCAGCAACGCCTCCCAGATGCCACCCGCCAACTGTGAGATCTGCGGGTTATCCACCACGGCCACGGACTTAAAGACCTTGATCATGCCAGTCACGGTACCCAGCAGCCCGAGGAGCGGCGAAACGGTGGCGACGGTAGAAAGTGCCGAAACGTACCGGGCCAGCACGCCCACCTGCACCGAACCCACCTCTTCCATGCGCTCCTTGGCCCCCGCCCGCCCCAATTTCGTCGAATCCAGGCAGGAGATGATCAGCGCGGAGAGCGGACTCTGGTGCTGCTTGACCAAGGACATCGCGGCGTCGTGCTTACGCTCCTTGAGCAGGTCCATGACGGCATCGGCGAGGCGGGAGGGAAAGACCCTCTCCATGCGCAGAGCCAGCAGACGCTCGACGAAAACCGCCAGGGCCAGCACCGAGCAGAGCGCGATGGGGATAACCAGCGGCCCCCCCTTGGCGAGAATGTCAAAGTACTCTTCCATAGCTACTCCCTGGGCAACCTAATAACAAAAGTGGTGCCCTCGCCGGGGGCGGATTCAAAATGAATGTTGCCCCCGTGCTGGTCGACGATCTTCTTGACGATGGCCAGTCCCAGTCCGGTTCCGTCCTTCTTGCCAGTAGTGACGAAGGACTGGAAAAGGTTCTCCCGAATCGATTCCGGAATGCCTTGGCCGGTATCTGAAAGCCTGAACTCAATGCCATCCTGCACATCCCTTGCCTCGATGCGGAACACCCCACCCCCAGGCATGGCCTCGCGAGCGTTACGGGCAACGTTGAAGAAGAGCCGCTTGAGCTTGCCTTCGTCGGCCTTGATCTTCTCTCGCGTCTGATCGTCAATCTGCAACTCGATGGGGCGTCCATCAAACTCCTGCTCCAACATCTCTTTCATCTCTTTGAGGAAACGGGTGGGATAGACGTTTCGCTTCAGCAACCCCGTCTCGCCCCGTGCAAAGGCCATCACTTCCTGGGTCATGGTGTTGAGATGCTTGAACTGATTGAGCACCTGAGTTGCATGGCCCTCCCGCTTTGCCGGGTCCTCCTCATCTGCCATTAACTGCACATAGCCCGAGATGATTCCCATGGGTGACTTGAAATCGTGCAGCACGCCGGACAGCGCCTGCCCGATGAGGGACAGGTTGTTCTCTCGGGTCAGCTTCTGGTGGTTCTCCAGCCGCTCCATGGCCGTACTGACCTGGCGGGCGACGATGCGCACCAGTTGTTCGTCCTCAGCGCTGAATTTCAACAGCCCATGGCGGTTCCCCAGGCAGAGAGAACCAACCGACGAACCGTCGGCACGAAGCAAAGGTTCTGCCACCAGGCAACCGACGTCGACGTCCAGTAGCGGGTGGACGATGGACCAGATCCCCCCACCATTTTCGCCGTCCCGCATCCCTTGACCATCCCGCGCCACCTTGCCCAGAACACCACCGGGCATGGCCGGCGAATGAACCGTTACTCCCTCCACGCCCCGTTGCCAGACGTAAAGGCTGGCGGGGGGAGGATTCGTCAGCAAGATAGCACCGATACCCACCGGCACCGCGGCGGTGATCTCCTGGAGAACCCCCTTGACAAGAGGGGCCGGCTCCCAGGTCAGCGTCATCTGGTTCTGAATATTGTAGAGGGTCTCGAGGCGCCCGTAGTTACGCTTCATGTTCTCCTGAGCCTCATGCAGACTCAGGTTGGCCTCGTGCAGATCGGTGTAGTACTTGGAGTTCTCAATGGAGATTGTTGCCTGGGTCGTAATGGTCGAGAGGAGATGCTCATCCTCCACCGTGAAGTAGCTGCGATCAAGCTTGTTGATGACCTGGATAACCCCGGTAGTTGCCCCGCGATAGTTGACCATTGGCTGGCAAAGAATGGACTTGGTCCGAAAGCCACTCGCCTGGTCGAAGGAGGGGTCGAAGCGCTTGTCCTTGTACGCGTCCTTGACGTTGACCGTCTTCCCGGTGCGGGCCACCCAGCCCGCCACGCCCTGTCCTGGCTCCAGGCGAAGTTGGCCGTGCTCGGGGCCGATGATGGTACGCGCGACCAACGCCCCGGTTTCCGGTTCCACCAGAAAGACCGTGGAGCGCTCCGCCTCCAGCATGGCCGTCACTTGCTCGGCAACGGTGTGCAGAACGTCGTCGAGATGGAGGCTTGAACCAATGGCTGCGGCCACTGCCTGAATGCAGCGAAATCGTTTCTCCAGGAGGTTCACTCGCTCATGAAGAAACTCCAGTCGTGCCATCAGTTTTTCTTGCTCCACCCCAGCCTCCTAGCCGTGAACCTGAGCCCAGTTGTCGCCAATGCCCAGGTCCACTTTCAGCGGCACATTCAGCTCGTAAGCACTCTCCATGGCCTCTCGCACCAGCTGCCCAACTTCCTCGGCAACGTCGGCATCGGTCTCCACCACCAACTCATCGTGCACCTGCAGCACGATCTCGGCGGCGAGTCCGCTCTCCCGCAGTTTCCGCTGCAACTTGAGCATCGCCAGCTTCACTATGTCAGCCGCCCCACCCTGCACCGGCGTATTGATGGCCATGCGCTCAGCCATACTCCGGACCTGATGATTACTGGAACGCAGATCCGGCAGATAGCGACGCCGCTTGAGCAGAGTCTCGGCGAAGCCTCGCTCCCGCGCCTCAGCCACCGCACTCTCAAGGAAGTCCTTCACGCCGCTGTAGCGCTCGAAGTAGCGCGCGATGAAATCGTCCGCCTGCTTGCGCGGAATCTTCTGCTCCCGGGCCAGGCGAAAAGCGCTCATGCCATAGATAATGCCGAAGTTAATGGTCTTGGCGACGCGTCGCATGTCCGGGGTAATGAGGCCGGGCATCACGCCGAAGATGGCGGCCGCGGTGCGGGAGTGAATGTCCTCACCCCGCTGAAACGCCCGCATCAAGGTCTCGTCCTTCGCCAAATGCGCCATCACCCGCAACTCCACCTGCGAGTAGTCGGCACTGAGAAACTTCCGACCCGGCGCCGGGATGAAGGCCGCCCGTATCAGCTTGCCCTCTTCCCCCCGAATGGGGATGTTCTGCAAGTTGGGGTCGGAACTGGAAAGCCGGCCCGTCGCGGTCACCGCCTGGTTGAAGGACGAATGGATGCGCCCCGTGGTCGGGTTTACCAGCGTCGGCAGGACATCCGAGTACGTGGACTTGAGCTTCGCCAGGGTACGGTGTTCCAGCATCTTGCGGGGCAGCTCGTGCAATTCGGCCAGCTCCTCGAGAACCTGCACATCCGTAGAATAGCCCGTCTTGGTCTTGCGTTTGGTGGGCAGCTTCAGGCGGTCAAAGAGGATCTCCCCGAGCTGACGCGGCGAAGCAATGTTGAAGGGGATGCCGGCCAGGGTGTGAATCTCCTTCTCCAGGGTGGCCATGCGGGAGGCAAAGCCAGCCGAGAGGTCAGCCAGCTGGTCATTGTCGATGGCCACGCCGGCCATCTCCATCTCCGCCAGCATGTCAGAGAGCGGCAACTCGACGTCACGATAGAGACCGACCAGCCCCGCCTCTTCCAGCTGCGGTCCCAGTCGATCCGCCAGGAGAAGCGTGCCCCAGGCATCTTCACCGGCATAGCGCGCCGCCTGCTTGATGGAGACATAGTCGAAGGTGACCTGCTGCTTGCCGGTACCTGTCACTTCTTTGTAGGTGGTCATCTTGACGCCGAGCAGCTCAGCGGAGAGGGCATCAAGGGAATGGCTGCGACGACCAGGGTCCACCAGGTAGGATGCGATCATCGTATCGAAGTCCAGTCCGGCCACATCAAACCCATGATTTCGCAGAACTACGGTGTCATACTTAAAGTTCTGCCCCACCTTGGCGATGGATGCGTCCCCCACCAGCGGCCCCAGAATTTCTCGCACCTGGCCGATCTTCAGTTGCCGCGCCCCCAGCAGATCGCGGTGGGCAATGGGGATATAGAACACCTCCTGGGCCGAGAGGGCCAGGGAGATGCCCACCAGATTTGCCGCCATGGGACGAGTTGAGGTGGTCTCGGTGTCCAGAGCCAGCCGCCCCTTGCGGGCAGCCAGGGCCACCACCTGCTGCAAGGCTTCCACTGTGTTGAGCACAACTGGCTCGGGCATTGCGGGGACGTCCATGGTCACTTCACCGCTCCGGGCATCGGGAAGCAATTCACCAGCCAGGCGCCGAAACTCAAGTCTGGTGAAGATGTCACGCAGCACCACCGTGTCCACAGCCCGGGGCCGGTAGGA
>CALGBT010000657.1 GCA_937884235.1 uncultured Pseudomonadota bacterium | reverse complement strand
GGGGGGGGGGGGGGGGGGTGGTTGAGCCGCCTTGTTGGCGTCTGCCTGGGGAGGACTATCGGCCGCGGGTTTCTGGGCAAAAGGATTGTAGATGAAGAGGGCGGTGCCGCCGACGCCGATGGCAACCAGGACCAGAATGGTCACCAGGAGCACACGTCTGCCGCCACCACTGGCGACTTCACGAGTTGAGGCGGCGAAGTCCTGGTCGGCTTTCTGGCGCCGGGTTTCATGGACGATGTCGACGATGATGCGGGCAAAGGGGCCAACCTCGCTAACCAGAGACGTCCGGCGGGTGTTCAACTCAACCAGAGTCGTGTCCGGCGCAATCTCTCGAGCCTGCAGCAACTGTACGATCTCACTGGCATCATACGGGCCGACCTCGATTCCATCCTGAAGGTATGCCCACCGGGTCGTTCGTACGAACTTCGGAGGAAGTCCAATAGCCATCATTTCACCTGCACCTTGCTGTCAGTTGTAGCAGAGCCCGGAAAGCAGCGTCAAGGAAAAGGGCAATGCAGTTGTATCCATAGATTTTGACACTGCGCTGGCTTTTAACTAAGCTGCACCGCGAAGGAGGTGGTCATGCGCACCCCATCCGTTCTGCTCCGTCTCGCGCTCACCCTCGTTGTTCCCGCGCTTCTGTCTCTTGCCGCTGGCTGTGGGTCTGCCGCTGGTCCTGCCGAGGGTTTTTGGGGAGGGGCACATCTCTCTTTTCAAGTGAAGGACTCAGTCGTTTTTGACCTCCGCCCATCCAGTGTCTCTTGTAATGGCGAAGACGGTTGCTACTCAGAATTCATCTTTGTGGACCCTTCGGTTTCCATGCCGATTTTTGGTGGTAGCTTCTCGGGTACTCTGGAGAGCGGCGGCGGGTCCCTGGCTCTGCAGGGGAGTTTTGAAACCGATTTCATGGCAACCGGTACCTATGACTTCGTCGCGGCCAATGGTTGTTGTTCGGTTTCCGGCATCTGGAAGGCCGAGTTCCTTAAGGCATATGACCCCCCGGTAGGAGAGGAGGATATTTCGGGCGACGATGAGGGGGGCGATGTTTCCCCCGCCGTTGACGTTGGAATCCTGCCATCAGACTATCCGCCCTCGGCCACCGAGGCGCAGATCGTTGCTGTTCATTACGCCAATGAGCTGCGGCAAGCTCTTGACCTGCCCCTTCTCGTGGAGGTTGAGACCATCAATCTGGCGGCCCAGGCCCATGCCGAATATTTCGAGTTCCACTGTTCCAAGTATCTGGATTCAAACTTGAGTCCGCATAATGAGAACGCGGCCTGGAAGGAAGGCTTCTCCGGGAACAGCTTTGCTGACAGGATGGTCAAGTACGGTTTCCAGGGCTATCCCGCCTGGGAGGTCATGGCTTTCAACGGCAATGCCATTGCTGCCATTGATGGCTGGGTTGCCACCCTTTACCACCGTATCCCCTTCGTTCATCCCGATGCCTTTGAGATGGGTTTTGGAACCACAACCGGTGGTTGTTTTCAATGGTCGGGGGGGACAGACGTGATGGATTTCTCCAGGCACTCGGTCACCATCGACCACGCGGTGGCCTACCCCTATGATGGTCAGACCGACGTAGTTCCTGGCTGGGGCGGCTACGAATCTCCCCAGCCGCCCATGGCACCGGGACAGGTCTACCCCAGCGGCCCGATCATCACCCTTACGGTTCCGTCAGGGGGAGGGAGTATCTCCATTTCCGAGCATCTGCTCCTCGACTCGGATGGCAACCAGGTGGCTCATATGTACGTAGACCCGGCAACGGACCCGGCCGGATTTCTCTCGCAAACCGTGGCACTGTACGCACACAACCCGCTCCTCGGGTTCACCGAGTACACTGTCCGCCTCACCGGCAAGTGGAAGAATCAAGACCAGCTTTGGGAGTGGCGGTTCACTACAGGCCCGGACCAGGAACAGTACTGGTAGAGCTACTTGCGGACGCTGCGGGCTCGAGTCTCTTCCCGCGCAGCACGATTGCGAATAGATTCGATGAATGGTTCGAGGGTCTTGTTCAACCCTGGCGTTCCATCATAGAACATGCCCACCACAGGGATTGCCATCTCATCCTGCAGCTTGCGCATGATGGCCGTGGTCAAGGTGCCGGGCATGCAGCCGAAGGGCGCGGCGTTGACGATCATGTCCACGTTGTCCAGCTTGGCGAAGAGCGCAGCCCGCCCGATGGTGATGATGGCCTCTCCCTCGAAGTTCAAGGGGATATGGGGCATCCCCTCTGCGAGGACATCGGCCATGGGCGGCTCGTGGCGGTCGGCCATGAAGCTGCCAGCCACCTGATACCAGTGCTTCTCATCCTTGATCATGAACCGGTTCTTGAGCACACTCAGGCCGCGCGCCGCCAACCCGTTGAGCCCTTCCCGAGCAAACCAGGCCTGATTCTGCGCGGTGTAGAGGAACCACTCGGAGACCGGAGCCAGCCACGCTTCCCCCCCGAAGCTCTCGATTGAGCGCACCAGGTCATCATTGGTGAAGGGGTTGCAGCGGACATAGATCTCGCCGACGATGCCCACCAGCGGTTTCCGCACCCGGCGCACTGGTATCGTGGCGAAATCTTCCATCGCCCGTTGCATGACGGTCTCAAGCTTCTGCCCTTCTTCAAAGGCAGCTTCGAATTGTTGTACCCAGCGTTCGAGAGCGGCATCGGCGGCCCCCGCCTCAAGTTCATATGGGGCGACTTTGCAGCGAGCCTTGTAGAGAATGTCGCCGATGACAAAACCGTTCCATCCCAAGCGGCGGAGATCTTCTTCGATGCCCTGGTAGGAGTTGTGCGAGCAGGGGGCCATGATGGGCACGTCTTCGTACCCGGCCTTGTCCAGGACCATGCGGTGGAGCAGTTCGTACTGGCCAAAGCGGCACGGTCCGTTGGCGGTGGCCATGAAGAAGGCCTGCTTTGAAGGGTCAAGCTGGCGCTCATCCATCAGTCGCAGAAACTGGCCCACGGTGGAGCAAGTCGGCAGACATTCCGAGCCCCGCACCGCAGCTCGGCCCCGCTCAAAGGCGGCCTGGTCTTCAACGGGCATGGATTCGGCTTCGTAGCCGAAGTGCCGGAAGGCGGCGGCGAACAAACGTGTCACAGTCGGGTGCAGGGGCGGGAGCCAGATTTTGCGCTTCTTGAACTCTTCCTGCGGTGGGCGTAGCACGCGAATTGAGCGCTCGCTCTTGCGGGGGCCGAGGCTTGCGACGACGTCCAGAAATGCCTCGATCCGGGTCAAGTAGCCACCCTCTGAACCGTGTTCATCCAGTTCCAGAATCAAGAACGGTTTGTCTTTCATCAACTCCTCCGCGTAGGTCAGCAGGAAGCTGTCCGGGCCGCAGTTGAAGTTGGAAAGGTAGACTGCGTAGAGATTCTCACTCGACCCCACCTGACGGAGGGCAGAGAGGATGCGCTGGCCATAGGCCCAAAAGACATTGCGGAACTCGGTACCCAGCAACTCCGGTCGGAAGGGGAGCATCTCAAAGGGCAGGACGTGGTATCCGTGCTGTGCGAAGTGCCGAGGCAGTGTCAGATTGAGGCCGAAGTCACGAACGTTGTAGGGGCGTCCGACAAAAACGATGGCCGGTTCCCCGAGCTCGGTCCACTTCTTCAGCAGCTCCGTTCCTTTCTCCACGGCCCGGGCGTAAAAGTCGGCGTAGCCTTCCTGGGCTGCCTTCAAGGCCACCTTGACCTGCCCCATGGTCAACCCGGGGACGACCGGCTTGAAGCGGTCAAAGAACTCCTGCGCCTGCCGCTTGTCGGACCACCTGAAATCGAGGATCGGGGCGACGAGGCGAGCCGCTTCGTCCGGACGGGCAACGGCCCGAAAGAGGGACGGGGAGCTTTCGACGTAGGGGCAGACGAGGCTGTTGGTGGTCTCCTCGTTGCGATTTTCGCTGATGAAATAGGGGACCAGTGCGAAGTCGACCTCGGGGTCGCTGAGAGTGCAGCGCAGGTGCCCCAGGTGGGCCTTTACCGGGAAGCAGAAGTCTGCCGCGGCGAGTTGTCGACCAGCCTCCTTGGCCTCTTCGCCGGTATCTCCTCCCAGTCGCACAGGGATCCCCAATGCACCGCAGAAAGAGGTCCAATAGGGCAACAGTCCATGGCTTGACAGGGAGTTGGGCAACCCCAACACGGGGCGTTCTGGCCGGGCCTGGCGATTGCAGTCCGCCACGGCTTTGCGGACCATGGTGGACAGGGCACGGAAGGCGCGGTCCTGGACCAGCGCCTTGGCGGGACCATCTTCTTCCCGACCACAGAGGTAGCCCCAGGAGACGGCCTCATCCGAGCCGACCACGCGGGCGTGAGTGATTTTGCAGACATTAGTGCAGAGTTCGCATCTGCTCATTTCGATGGAAACCGGGCGGTCCATTGCGGCGAAGCCAACGAACCGGCTCTCCCCTACAACCCTCTCCATGGCCAGCAGCGCCGCGCCGATGCTGCCCATGACGTGGCAGTGCGGAGAGACGATGACCTCCACGTTGAGCAACTTCTCGAAGGCCGCTACCAGTCCCCGATTGCGTGCCGTGGCCCCCTGAAAGACAACTCGGGAGGTGGAGACAGGACGGTTCCCCACGACCTTGTTCAGGTAGTTTTTGACTACGGAATAGAGGACGCCTCCCATGGCCTCCTCCCGGGTTCGTCCGGCTGCGAGCAACTTCACCACGTCCTGCTCCATGAAGACGGTGCAGCGATCTGACGTTGCCGGAGGAGCCACCCCGGCAGTGACATCACCAACATCCTGGACCCGGTAACCGAGCTTGCGGGCTTGCTCCTCCACAAAGGACCCGGTGCCTGCCGAGCAGACGAAGTTCATGTTGGAATCCCGGATCTGGCCTTTGTGGATCCGCACATATTTGGCATCCTGCCCGCCAATTTCGAAGATCGTTTCGATCTCACCATCGGCGGTGGCCAGTGCACCACGAGCATGCGCAGTGATCTCATTTATGATCACGTCGGCGCCCATGACCTTGCCCACCAGCTTGCGTCCGCTTCCGGTGGTAGCCAGGCCCTTCACGGTGAAGTCAACGCCCAGTTCATTCCAGAGACTCTCCAGCGCGCGCAGGGCGCGGCGGGTAGCCTCAATGGGTTCCCCCAGAGTGCGTCGGTAAACGTCGCAGAGGACCTCGCCGTTCTCGTCGAGGACGGCTAGTTTGGTGCTGGTAGAGCCGATGTCCAGGCCCAACCAACCAGCCAGCGCACCGGGCTCAGGGATCACGGAGAGGCGCACTTCGTTGCCTTCCTCGTCGACTTTCTCGCGCGCTACCTCAAAGGTTGGATAGCTGCTCTTCTCCAGTACCAGCGGAGGGTGCAGGTCAATTTCCTCCACCTGGCTGGCAGGTTCGGCCAGTCGAGCTTGCAGTGTCTTCACGGTCAGGGGGCCGCGCCCCCGGGTGGCGAGCCGGGCAGCCCCCAGGGCCACGGCAAGATGTCCGGACGGTGCGGCCTCGACCAGGCCAGGGTGACGACTTTGGGCCGAAGTGAGGACGAAGGTGTTCTGGGAGACGCCGCCGGTGAGGATGGTGCGGCCGGGCAGTTCTCGCCCCTTGAGGAGAGTCTGGAAGAGGGTGGCCGTCATCCCTTCACAGAGCCCTGCCCACATGGCGGCGCGCGAGAATCCTTCCTGCTGACGATGAATGAGATCGGATTTGGCGAAGACCGTACACCGGGTGGCGATGTCGGGCACCTCTTCGTCTGCGGGGAGTGCGACTGGGTTATCGTATTCAATGCCCAAGCGCTCCGCTTGCTCGTCCAGGAACGACCCGGTCCCGGCGGCGCAGAGGGTGTTGGTCTCATAGGATGAGAGATGGCCGCCCTCGTCCAGTCCGATGAGGGCGACGCCGCTGGCGCCGACATGGAGGATGGCCCGTATCGGCTTGCCGGGGAGGGCGACGCCGTGGGTCAGCGCTCTGGCTTCGTGGACCCAGTCGTCCCCGGTGCGTTGCCAACGGCGCGACTCCTTTCCGGTGAGGACAACCGGGACCGTGGACTCTGCTTCACTTTCGCGCAGCAGATTGGCGACAACGCCTGCCAAATCGCCATGATGGCGTCGGTAGGACTCGAAGACGGCCTGGCCATTCTCTCCAATGGCCACGGCCTTGGCGTATAAGTATCCGATATCAATTCCAATTCCTGCAACTTTCACGGTGCATCCTCCGGCCTGCAATTATAAGTAGACTGACGTGTCAGTCTACTTTAGGGAAAAGTTCTGCGCCGTCAAGCCGTTTGGTCAAATGCCCAACATTTTCATTGACAAAGGTGGTGGACGATGGTAACTCTTCACGGCTTTGTAGCCAGCTGGAGGAAAGAATGGCAAACCACAAGTCAGCATTGAAGCGGCATCGGCAGAACGTCAAACGTGCGGCGCGCAACCGCCACTATCGCACCATCGTCAAAGGCTTGCTCAAGCGGGCTCGTGGCGCAGTTGCTGAAGGTGCTGCGGATGCAGAGACAACGGTCAAAAAGGCAATCTCCACGGTGGACAAGGTCTGTGGCAAGGGCATCATCCCCGCCAATCGAGCTAGTCGCTACGTGTCGAAGTTGAGCCAGCTTCTGCAGAAGTAGACTCTCCCTTCCCCGCCCGTGAGACGGTCCCAGCTGCTATCTTCCTGAGCCACTTGATCCGCTCTCTCCAGTCTCTTTGCAGTTCCTTTCTGGCATCACTTTGTGCTTCCCCGGCAAGGGTTTGAACGGTGTTCTCCGCCAGTTCAAGATCGCCCACCATCACCGCCAGGCGTGTCTGCAGCAGCGCCCCTTCGAAGCGCAGTGCGCGGGGCAGAGCCTCTAGCAACTCGGTGGTACACAGTGACATGGCGTGAAGCTGCCGGGACGGAAATCTGCTGAGGACCAGCGCGATCTGGAGTGTGCCCACCGGGCCCAGTGACGGGAGAGAGTCTTTAGCCGTCGCGAGCAGCGACGGGATCTCGCTGCGAACAACGGCCCCCAGCGCGAGCCGGCGCACCGCTTCCGGGGGTTGTTCGGCGAGTAGCGCGAGGCGCATTTCTACAGCAGGAGAAGCCAGACGAGCGAAGGGTGTGCCATGGAGCGAGGCGGTCACTTCAATGGCTTCTTCAGAGCTTCCCTGCAGCCATGCGGCATCCCCTTGCACGAGGCGCAACGATTGCTCTGCAACGATGCCTGGGTTGGGATGGTGGCGACGCATCAACTCGAGGATCGCCATGGTCTCGTCAACCGCGTTGACCGCCAGCAGGATGCGGACCAGGCGCCGTCCGAGGCTAAGATCAACGCCAGTTACGCGGAGCCCCTGAGCCCCTGCCGCGGCGGCCTCCCGAGCGTCGCCCAGTGCAGCTGCCAACTGAGCCCGATGGAGACAGCGACCACCTGCATAGGGGCACTGTCTGGCAAAGACCGGCGGCCGCGAGAAGGCGAATCTCGCCAGTTCCAGGTCCTGGGCAGAAAGCGTCTCCTGGTCCAGGTAGTCGTTCCAGGCCTTGAGTAGCGCAGCCAACGGTAGACCATAGGCCTCGGCGAAGCTGGCGTCGCGGTAGAGAGCCAGGAACGGCGTCGCACCGCGGGACTCCACGAGATACCTGATGAAGGACCCACAGGCGATGTAGGCCCGGCTCGAAGACTGGGACCAGAAGGAGAGTTGCTCGAGTATGGAGGGCATGTCCGGGAGCATTCCTACCTCCCGCATGGCACGGGCCCACTGGTGGGTCGTCAGGGTCTCTCCGCCCCGCTCCACTGCCACTGCGGCGCCTTCCAGTATGCCGGGGCGCGGGATCCCCGCACCATCAGCGGGCATGCCCAGCAGACTATCAGTGACATCGGCCAGCATCGCGTGGGCCAACTCGTGGTGCAGCAGCCGTCCACCGACCTCGTGCGTGTGAATGTGTATCTGCCGCAACCATGGCTTGGCAATGGATGTCCGCCCGGCTCCCATGAGCGACGCCTTGTGTTCTGGGGACTCGTAGAGGAAGGCTGTGATTGGTTCTGATGGCTCGGGCAGATCGTAGAATTCCATGATCTGACTGCCCCTGTATTCCAGGTCCAGCGCCATGAGCGGGGCCCATTTTTCGGCCTTTCCGCCCGGCTTGAATCGGATCTCAAAGTGGGTCGTAGCGAGGCTGCCTGCAAGCTCTCCCTCCAGCCTGGAGGTGCTGTTGATGAACCCGAGGCCGGGCCCCGCCAACCCTACGCCTAGCCAGACCACTGCCATCACCAGGCTGGCAACCCACCAGCGTCGCTCTGTGCGCCTCTTCGCACCGATACCGGCAATGAGGGCCACGGCCCCACAGAGATTCCAGGCGCGCAATGCCGCGTAGGGCCACTCCACGAAGACCGCTTCATCGTAGACCGCTCCGTGGTACAGACCATAGAGCGTGCCATAGAAGCGGACCCCGGGGGTCCAGAAGAACTCTGCCAAAGCGATGGCTGCTGAGCCGAGCAAGAGCAGGGGGACTAGCGCCAAAGCCAGTCGGGGACGCAGAAATGTGGCGAGCGCATGGCCCAGAATCAGTCCCATTGTCCCAGAGCAGAGAGGACCGAGAAGCAGGAAGAGGAGTCCGTAGAGGGGTTCACATACTTTCCCTGACAATCCTGATGCCAATGCTGCTGGCAGGGCCACCAGGATGGTCCCCGCGGCGATCTGCATCAGGCCGGAAAGCAGCCCCTCGGGCAGTGGCCGGCGGCGCGCCTCGAGCACTCCCATTATGGCCGCAAGCATTGCCAGAACGGGCGATGCCACCAGGCTTAGCGGGTAGTCAATTGAACGTAGCAGGGGCGGCCACAGCAGAAGTACACCAGTAGCCAGGGCCATGGCGGGCAGCCACGCGGTGCGGAGCCGGCCTGCGCAGCTGCGCAGGAAAGTCGGATTGAATCCCACCAGCCCTTTACGGGATCTCGTAGATGGGCTCGATATCGATGGGCACTTCCTTAAGGCCATCCCAGGCGGCCTGCATCTCTGGCCCCACGGTACCGTACTTCTCGATGAAAGCTTTGGTGCCGTCGTAGTCGCCCAGGGCCTCTAACATCAGGATATCATGGCTGCACTCTTTTACCGCCCCGAAGAGTAGCGCCAGATCGTAGTCCATTCGGCCCTCAGCCTGAACCAGGAATGCGCCCTTCTCCATGAGGTAATTGAAGAGCAGCAGGTTGGCTTTGCCATGGGCCTCTTCCACGCCAAATCTGGTGGAGCGGAAGATTCCGGCAAGGAAGGTGGCCACCACCGCTTCTTTGGCCTGCTCCGGTGTGAGCATTTCGCCGGTCACTGGGGCGCCCGTCTGGTCCAGTGCTGGCAACTGCAGCACGCCCTTGTCGATGAGGTAGAGCGCATTGTAGAGGCCTAGGATATCAGCCTTGGCCTCCTCCAGATGAGGATAGAGTTCCTTGAGGGAGAGATTGACCGTTGTCTCCTCACCATTCACTTTGATCGTCCCCGGCCCGAGGCCGTGGGAGATCTCATGGAGCAGAGTGTGGTTGAAATAGGCATCTTGGTGCAGCAGGGAGACCTTCGATTCCACCAGGACGCGCCTGGCGATAGGCTTCAGGATCTTGTGGAACTTGGCCATGCCGACGTTGCGCAGCATCACTTTCTTGCTGCCCTTCTCTTCGCGCACCCGCTCGTCGTTGGGCAAGTTGTAGGCGATGGTCTGGACTCCCGCTCTGGTATCACCGGCGGTGAAGACCACGTCCACTACGGGAAGAGGCGAAGAGGAGCCACGCTTGAAGTTCTTGTGTTCCTCTGGAATCGGCAGATTCTTCTCCAGCTTGTCCAGCCAGCTCTTGAAGGTGTCCAGTTTTGCCGTGGCGTCCGGGTCCTTGACCGTCACGAAAGCTTCGAAGGCAGCTTTGTAGCCAAACAGGTGGTCCTCATAGACCTCATAAGGTCCGATGGTCACTTCGATCTTGGAATCAAGGTCCATCCAATCGACGTCACTTTGGTAGTAGTCGTCGGAGAGGAAGGCCAGGGCCCGCGATTTGAGGAAGGTCTTCAGGGAGGCGTTGTCAGTTTGCTCCGACGCTTGCATCAGCAGGCGATGAGCTGCTTGCAACTCGCGCTTGTAGGCTTCGGAATAGGGTACGGCGACGAGCTTGCCATCTTTCCGGACGATGGTGGTGAAGTTGCTCTTGAAGGCCTCAGCGTCCTCCGGGTGAGCTTCCAGCCAGCTGTTGAATTCCTCCTTGGAGAGGTCAGTTGGATAGTAGTTGGCTCCCTCTGCCTTGGGTTGGTCACCGAGAAATGGGGCATTGTCGTCCAGCCGGTCGTAGGCTCCGTAGTTGGTCATCAGGTAATGGAAGAGGGTGCGGGATTCGGGGTCGCGCAACTGCGCTAGCTTCTTGCGCCATTCGAGCCCGTCGGGGGAGGCCTGGATCCAGAAAATGTGGTCCACGACCCGGGCCGCCCGTACGAGGGTCCGTACCAGTTCCTTTTCGGCCTCGTTGAGCAAACCCTGGTCCCACTCGATGCGCACGGGAACGAACTGCTTCTGACGCCTGGCGACCTCGGTCGCTTCCATGTGTGCGAAGCCCTTCTCTGAATCGGTCTTAGCGGTCTTGTTGTCCGTATCATCTGGGACCGGTGCCGGCTGCGAGGGGACCATGTCGGCCTTGGTGGCGGCATCGGGGGGGACGGCGACATCAGGGGTTGCCGGTGACGGCACTGCGTTCACGACATCGCTTTTTGGTATCGCTGGGGTCGAGGGCTCGGGGGCAACGGTTTCGGAGGCTGCCGGCATCTTCTCCGCAGGCTTCTCCGGAGTCTTGTTCTGGCATGCGATTGCCAGGGGCAGGATCGCGATTGCGGCGACGAATAGCTTCATTGGGCTCATGCGTTCTCCTCCAACAACGTCGGGTTCAGATCACACGATTAACATAGGGGCTGACAAAGGTCAACGCCCGCGCACGTAGGCGCCCACACGATTCTTGCAATTCCCGGGGGTTGCCCTTATGCTACCGCCAACGCAGACTTGCGCAAGGTGACAGCGCCCATGGGAATGAGCCTCAATCAGATATTGCACCGCTTCATCTGGAACGGACTGGGCTTGGTGGCAATCGCCGCGCCGTTGGCTATTGGTGCGGTTCACTGGCCCGTTCAGATGACCCTGGCAGGTATCGCCGGGGCGCTCCTGCTGGCATATGCGCTCCTCGGTTTTCGGCGTGGTTTTCGCATTCGGGTGGATGGGTTCGTTATTCTGGGGTTGTTGTTGCTGGGAGCCATGTTCTTGCAGCTGATGCCCCTGAGCGACGGCCTCCTCGAATCCCTTTCGCCCCACGCTTTTGCCGGATATGCGAAGGCCCGTTCACTTGGGTATGACGTGGTCGGGCGCATCTCTGTCGACCCGGCTGCTACCGGTCACCTCATCTGCCTGGTTGCAACGGCCCTGTGCCTTTATATCGTTGCCTTCAATCTCTCCTACCGCGAGGGAATCGGCAACAAGCTTCTGGCTGTCGTCGGCATTGGCGGAGCCTTGGTGGCGGCGCTGGTTTTCGTTCACTTCGCCGCCAACTCGAAGCTCATCCTCGGCTTCTACTCTCCCGCCCAAGGGGTGCCAAAATCGCAGCTGTTTATCTCTGCTTTTGTCAACAATAACAATGCCGCCGGCTTCCTCAACCTGACTCTTTTCATTCTTGCCGGTCAGTGGCAGAAGGCGCAGTTCGGGAAGGTCAAGGGTATCTACGCGGTACTGGTGCTGATTACTGCTGCCGCCAGTGTCGTGATGTTGTCTCGAGGCGGTCTGCTGGCGATGCTGATGGGGGGACTCTTCCTCGCGGCCATCACCCGCTGGGGTGGGGGACGGAGCCGGTCCAGCAATCCTGCGGTCACCGTCGTGGGCGTGCTGCTTTCCGTCCTGGCTGTTTTTCTCTTCCTGGTCATCTTCAACAAAGTGCTGGGGCAGGTGGAGGATTCCCGACTCTTCCCCTTTGGTGAGGCGGAAACCAAGATGCTTCTCTGGGACCGTGCTCGGGGAGCGGCGCAAGCTTACAGCAAGGTCGGTGCGGGTGGTGGTGCGTTTGCCGCAGCCTTCCATCCCTTCAATGACCTGGTTTCCAGGACCACTATTTCCCACGCCGAGAATGAGCTCGTGCAGCCGCTGGTGGAGTTCGGACTCGTTGCCGGTGTTGCCACACTCCTGATTCCCGTTGTCCTGGCCTGGCGGCGTTTCTCCTTCGCCCGTAGCGATGGTTTCTATGCCGGCGCCTTGGCCGGCCTATTTGCCCTTGGGATCCAGCAGTTGGCGGACTTCGCCCTTCGTATTCCCGGCGTCCTGTTGCCTGCGGTTATCGCCATGGGGGCGCTTAGCGGGGGCTGGGCTAAAGCTCGCAGCAAGGACCGTACGTGGCCCCTGCGCATCAGTGGCCTCAAGCTGATTCCGCTGGCCGCTACTGCCTATTTGCTGCTGATTGTTGGTTTCTCCTGGGTGGTGCGCAATCAGGGTGACGTTGTTCACGCCGGCCTGGTGGGGCAGTTCAACTCTGCGACGGTTGGTTCCGATGACCTGGAGCGGCAATTGGGCAACGCTTCCCTGGCCTGGCACCCTCATGACCCGCTGGTCTACACGTTGCTGGGACGTCGTCAGGTTGCTCGCCAGAACCTGGAGCAAGCGGGACGGCTCTATGAGCACGCCGTCAGCCTCTGCCCGCGTTGTGTGGCGCCCCGTATCGGCCAGATCCGTCTGGCGGAAGAACTCAATGACTTCCCGGCGATGCTCACTCATCTCCTCGAGGTCGCGCAGATGTCGTGGCCGCATCGTCTTCAGGTTTTCAAGATTGCGCTCTCCCGGAAGCTCGACCCTGACATCGTTGTTGAGGCTTGGAAGAGCGACCCCGACCTCCTATTTGCTTATGTGCGCTTCCTGTACTCCAGTCGGCATTTCGGGGAGACCGAGTCCCTGATCCGCGCCAATATCAAGTCTGCCGGGTTTGATGTTCGGATGCTCAATTTCCTAGGGATGATCTACTTGACTGCCAGGGAGTTGGACCGGGCGGATGACGTCGCCACCTATCTGTTAGGGATGTTTCCGGAGAAGAAGCATGGCTTCATTATCCAGGCTCGCGTCTTCATTCGTCGCGGCCTCCTTGATGATGCTCTTCTCATGTACGATGAGGCCCTCGCCCGCGTCGGTGCAGAGACCGATGCGGAGTTGGGGCTCGAGGTCATGGGCCTACTAGCTCGCATGCGACGCTGGGATCGCTTCGAAGCCATTGCTTCGGACCTTCGTCTGACCATAGGTAACAGCAAGAAGGCGCAGTCCAGCTTCCACCTCCTCAAGGCCATTCGCGAGGAGATGCGTGGTGAGTATTTTGCTGCCCTCCAGGAACTGGACCAGGCCGAAAGCGCCACCCCATATAATGTGCAGGTCCCCTTGCGCAAGGCGAAATTGCAGATACTCTTGGCGCGGCCTGACAAGGCGGTCTCGGAGTATCGAAAGGCACTCAGGATAGAGCCGGGCAA
Source organism: uncultured Pseudomonadota bacterium (assembly GCA_937884235.1). Taxonomy (GTDB): domain Bacteria; phylum Myxococcota_A; class UBA9042; order CAIXZC01; family CAIXZC01; genus CALGBT01. Next base: position 2,740 of record CALGBT010000657.1, on the reverse strand, counting down.
CACCTTGGCCGGCGAGGGACTCAAAGACCTGGAACGTACACCGCTGGCTGAGTCACCACTGTAGCGAAGAGGAACCGATGGGCATGTTGATGAAAGTCTTGGCGAAGGTCTTTGGAACGCACAATGAGCGAGTGCTCAAGTCGTTCCAGCCGATCGTCGACAAGATCAATGAATTGGAACCGACTTACAAGGTCATGAACGACGAGCAGTTGGCCGGAATGACGACCGTCTTGAGGGGTCGTCTGGATGCTGGCGAAACCCTCGACGACATTCTCCCTGATGCTTTTGCCGTGTGCCGGGAAGCCTCCTGGCGCGTCCTCAATATGCGGCATTTTGATGTCCAGCTTGTCGGTGGTATTGCGCTGCACAAGGGCATGATCTCCGAGATGAAGACCGGGGAAGGAAAGACCCTTGTCGCGACCCTCGCCGTCTACCTGAACGGGCTCGGAGGCAAGGGCGTGCATGTGGTCACTGTCAATGACTATCTCGCCTCCCGTGATGCCGCCTGGATGGGGCAACTCTACGGTTTCCTGGGGCTCACCACCGGCACCATTGTCCATGGCCTGGATGAAACTGAGCGGCAGGAATCCTACGCCTGCGATGTAACTTACGGCACCAACAACGAGTTCGGCTTTGATTATCTGCGCGACAACATGAAGTTCGAAATCGAGCAGATGGTGCATCGCTACTACTGGCCAGAGGATGGCGACAATCTTACGGAGAAGGAGCGCTACAAGATTTTCAACTTTGCGATTGTCGACGAAGTCGACTCCATCCTTGTCGATGAAGCGCGAACACCGTTGATCATCAGTGGTCCGTCGGAGGATTCCACCGACAAGTACTACAAGGTCAACGCACTCATTCCCTTCCTCAAGAGAGACCAGGACTACGTCGTTGACGAGAAGGCCCAGAGCGTAGCAACCACGGAAACGGGAGTTGACAAGTTGGAGCGTCGACTGCAGGTCGGGAACCTCTACGAACCAAGCAATATCGAGTGGCTCCACCACACCAATCAGGCGTTGCGCGCCCATACGCTCTTCAAGCGGGACGTGAACTACCTCGTAGAAGATGGCAAGGTGATCATCGTTGACGAGTTCACCGGCCGCAAGATGCCCGGGCGTCGCTGGAGTGATGGCCTGCATCAGGCTATTGAAGCCAAAGAGGGGGTCAAGATCGAGGCCGAGAATCAGACCCTGGCCACCGTCACCTTCCAGAACCTCTTCCGCATGTACAACAAGCTGGCCGGCCTGACCGGTACCGCCGAGACCGAGGACGAGGAGTTCGCGAGCATCTATGAACTCGAAGTTCTGGTCGTACCCACCAACCAGCCCAACGTCAGAATCGATGTCGACGACGTAGTCTACAAGACGGAGCGGGAGAAGTTCCGGGCCGTGGCCGAAGACATCAAGGACTGTCACAAGCGGGGTCAGCCGGTGCTGGTGGGAACCATCTCGGTGGAGAAGTCCGAGTTGATCTCGAAGCTGCTCAAACGGGAGGGGGTGCCACACTACGTCCTCAACGCCAAGCACCACGGCCGGGAGGCCGATATTGTGGCCCAGGCAGGTTCCAAGGGGGCCGTCACCATCTCCACCAACATGGCTGGCCGTGGAACTGACATCCTGCTGGGCGGCAATCCCATCTTCAGGGCCCGCAACAAAGCAGAAGCCTCAGAGGGCAGGGCCTACGATGAAGCCCTGGAGTTCTTCAAGGTTCGCTGCGAAGAAGAGAAGAGGGAAGTGGTGGCTGCCGGAGGCCTGTACATCATCGGCACCGAGCGCCACGAGTCACGACGCATCGACAATCAGTTGCGTGGTCGTGCCGCCCGTCAGGGCGACCCGGGGCGGTCTCATTTCTATCTCTCCCTAGAGGACGATTTACTCCGGATCTTTGGCGGCGACCGTATCCAACGCGTCATGGATATGCTGAAGGTACCCGAAAACGAACCCATCGAGCATAAGTGGATCACCAAGGCCATCGAGAGTGCGCAGAAGCGGGTCGAGGGTCAGAACTTCGATATCCGCAAGCACCTCCTGGAATATGACAACGTGCTCAACCAGCAGCGCGTCACCATCTATGACCTTCGCCGCCGCGTTCTCGAAGGCTCGCAGAGCCACAAGATGGTCCTCGATGCCGTGGACGAGACCGCCTACGCGGTGGTTTCAGAGCACTGCCACGAAGATATTCCCCCGGAAGAGTGGGATCTGACGGCCCTCGAAGAAGGTCTCCAGGCGGTCTTCAATGTCCAGATATCCCTGCAGGACTGCCCGCGGACTTTCGACCAGGTCGTTGACTCGGCCTCGGCCAAGCTGCAGGCGTACTACGACGAACGGGTTCTAGCTGTTACCAGTTCTCTGTCGCAGATTCGCCTGGTCGACGGTGAATCTCAGGAAGCTGCCCTGGAGCACTCGACGAAGAAGTGGTCTTTCTACGAGAAGGAGCGCTATCTGCGGGAGTTGGATAAGCAGTGGAAGCAGCACCTCCTCGACATGGACCACTTGAGGGAAGGCGTCGGTCTCTCGGCCTATGCGCAGAAAGACCCCAAAGTCCTCTACAAAAAGGAGGGCTTCAACCTCTTCTCAGACATGCTGGCCCGTATCCGGCAGAACCTCTCCGAGCATCTCTTCCGGGTCGAAGTCAAGGACGAATCCGAAATCGAGCGCCTGAAGCAACAGCGGCGCCAGCAACGCATGAACTACGTCAGTGGCCACCAACCCGGCCAGGCCCCGGCAAAACCCAAAAC
>CALGBT010000656.1 GCA_937884235.1 uncultured Pseudomonadota bacterium | reverse complement strand
ATGGGTCGGATGGCCACGATATTACCGGGAGTTTTGCCCAGCATTTCCTTGGCAGCACGACCTACGGCCAGGACTCTCATCCCCCGCGCATCCTTCTGCACCGCAACCACCGAAGGTTCACACGAAACGATCCCTTTGCCCTTGACATAGACCTTGGTATTGGCAGTCCCCAGATCGATTGCAAGGTCGTTGGCAAAGAGGCTGTAAAACCAGTTCAGCACCGGCTGTGCTCCCCCCACCCAAAGGTCCCTCTAGGCGGCATAGACACAACAGTTCGGGGAACTTATAGCAGAAAGCCTGAGGCACTGCAAGCTATTGCGCCGGCAGTGAACGGGCGGACCGCAGCCGCAGATCAGCGCTGGTCCCCCCCGGGAGAATCGTCGGTTCTGGAAGAGCAGGAGGCAGTTGAGCACGATGACATTGATTGCCGTGACAACGGTTGCCCGGGCACTTACAGACCCCAGAAGTGAAGGAAATTGCCGGCCGCGTCTTTTTCCATGAGCCAATTGTCAAATTGCGCATTCCATGGGCCGTTCTTGGAACCCACGTCGCTCCACGCTGCGTTTGCCTGTATCCGCTGGTCGTGATACGCGGTTATGCATGGATTCCATTCTGCATCGAAATGGATCTTCTTATGCATATACTTTGGAGCTTGCCAATTGGAGAACCTAATGGCCATCATGACATGTCCGCCCCAGTATGTCCCCATATAGACGGTAAGGCCGTCCACCCCGCCCATTGCCGCCTTGGCTTCCTGCAGCTTCTCTCCAAGGTCAGGTATCTGCTTTGTGGCGAGAAGGTACTTCAGAGCTTCCCAGGCACAATTGACATGTTCCAACGCACTGTCAGCCAGTCCACAACCACTATCTTGTGCCACACACGATGAAACGCAAGCTCCGTCTTCGACCTTCCATTGGTCGGGATACGCCCAGCCATCCCCGCATTTCTTGCACACCCCGGAATCGCACACAAAACCCTCCTCAGGCGCGCATTCACCGCAGGTCCCGCCGCATCCATCCGGACCACATGTATTCCCGTCACATTCGGGCACACATTCCACCGTGTCCAGCGGAATCCCGTGTTGGGCAACCCAGTCATTGTAGAAATCCGGCCACAAGTAAGACGAGCCATCGGCGAAGTTGATCACATCCTTGAACTTGCCGGCTGCCGCCTTGGCATACTGCTCGTAGAAGAAAGCGCAAATCGATATTGCCTGCACGGACTGGGCGAAAGGGCCGACATAGACGAGCTCGTCTGCCAGGAATTTGAATGTTTTGGAAGCTGGGTCCCCAGAACCTGGACCTGAACCCACGAATGCGAAGAAGCTAGCGCAAATTGGCCTTTCGAGACCTGCCGCATTGGCAGCCTGATAGTCCATCGGAACTGGAGTGTGCATAGTACATGGCGCAACTGCAAGCGTGACGGGACCGTTTGCCTGAGCTACGCAGTCGAGCCATCCTTGTGACAGCTTGATCTTTGCCACAACCTCCGCAACATTGGACATCCCCGCACCAAGCAGCAGGTTCTTCAGCGTACAGCCGGAGAAATCAAGTGCCTGATCCGCAGTGACCCAGCCGGGCACGGGAAGCACATAGCCCTGGAAACCGGGAGAAGAGCAACATACCGCAGGCGGTTTGTAGATGAGATTCTCCCCTCCGATCTGGGGAGGATATAGCGGCCGGATGATCTGCTTTGGTGGAGAGAATGGATCCTTGTAGTCCGAATGCCAGGGCCAGAACGGTTTGTCGGGGGCCATTACCCACCTCCTCTATTTCAACGTCACGCAGATGCCGAAGCACAGCGCGAAGGTATCGGTTGCGCTCGTCAAGCCGCTGACGTCTATCTTCCAGCGAAAGTAGCGCTCCAGATAGTTCGGACTGGTATCGAATGCCGGGGCAGTGGTCGAAACCCCTATCACCTCGTTGACAGGCACGTTGCCCGGGGTATTCCAGCTTGCTATCTCCCACCAGGGACCGGTTGGCGACGCCGCCGATTCGAGCGCCAGCTTGGGGACACCGCTGGAAGCTTCCAGGGCCAGTATGTGCATGTGGAACACGCCATCCGCATAGCCCTTTGACTGGCCCCAGCCCGGCACCGGTTGCACGACGTTGCCACCTCCCTTCTCGCCCTTCACCGTAATCAGCGACTGCAAACTGCGAGTCTCGCCCATGGGGATTCCTCCTCTTCTCTTTTCAACCACACTACTTGAGCGTCACATCGATGGCGAAGCAGAGCGCCCACTCGTCGTCGAACTCGGTGAGCGCAGAAGCATCTATCCTCCAGCGGACGAAGCGCTCGACATAATTCGTATAGTCAGCAGCGAAACCGGGGGCACGGCCGGACGCACCGACCACATCGTTGACCGGCACATCGCCGGGCGTTTCCCAACGCGCGATCTCCCACCACGGTCCGGCCGCGGAGGCGGCGGTTTCGATGAGCAACCCGGGCATTCGATCGGGGTCACCGCTCTCACCGTCAAGGGCCAGTATGTTCACGTGGAATACCGCGCTCTTCGCATCCGGCATGTGCAGCCACCCGGGCGCTGGCTGAATGACGTTGTGAGCATAGACAGTGCCCGAGCCCTCCTTCTTCCCCTTCACCGTGATCAACGGCTGCATTGGCCTGGTCTCTCCCATCCTGGAACCTCTCCTCTCTTGATTGCTACAGCCACTCATATTACGCGCGGCTTCTCTGCGAACTGCGTGAAGCTCGAGCCTGTCAACGCCTTGATGCGGAAGCACACGCGTCCGGCGGCGCCGTTCTTCTCGACGCGCCAGCGGATGTACCGGCTGAAGCTGCTCCTGAAGACCGGCGCACTTCCGGCGCCATCAAATTCACTCGAGGAGACCGCGGTGAGGATGTCGTAGTCGGGCTCGGGAGGGTTGGTTGTCGGCGCAGTCCAACTCGCAAGTTCGTCCCATTGGTCGACATCCGGGTCAATGGTGGGGGCCGATTCCAGCACGAGCTTAACGGTCACCGTCTGTAGCACCTCCACCTTGAAGTGGACTTCAGTGATGTCGGCACCGTCGAACCAGCCAGAGAACGGCTGGATTGCGCTGGCTTCCGCCGCAGTACTGTCGGGAACCATCACCGTAATCAACGGCTGAAACCTGATGAGCCGGGGTTGACCGGGGACCGCCAGGCCACTGGGTGAACTTATGCCTGACCAGTTGGGCATCGCGATTCGGCGTCCGCCTGGCTGCGGTGGCGGGGCCCAGATGCTGTTTCTCTTGGTGAAGTCCATGTTCATTGCCTCCTATTTGAGTACCACTGTTACACGGCCGCAGAACTCGAGGTTGTCTCCAGAGGATGGAGTGGGGGTGACCACCCATCGCAGGAACCGCCACAAGTACTCGTTGTCTCCAGGGCGTACATTTCGGTTGAGGTGGACCCGCTTCGAAGTTGGAACATCAGCGTGCGTCACTGTGATTCCTGAAATCGGTACGAAGTTCTGACCATCGTCAGACCCCTCGATCTGCAGGCTTCCAACGGGTACGAACGTTTCGTCGTCGCTGAGCCGGAGGACGCGTGAAGCGATTACAGCAGAAGTGTAGCGACTGGTGTCGATAGTGTCCGAAGTGTCCTGATAGACTGGTGTCGGATCCGCTTTCTCGATAGTAGAAAGTGGCAACAGCTCGATTGTGACAGCCATGTGTTCCTCCTTTGCAGCAGAAAGAAAAGTCCCGTCAGGTTTGACTATGCCGTAGCTGAGTGGGTGTGGGAATACCGCGAACGCGGTCTTCGTGGGTATCAAACTCGCGGTACCGACGAGTTCCCAGGTGATTGTGGCGAAATGCCTGAATCCCAACTCATCGCTGCAATCGATTGGCCCCGTCCGAGATGGTGGTGTCGTAGGTGACAACACAGGTTGCTTGAGGCGCAAGGTTCAGGCTCTCAGCCCTGGCCGGGCACTACTTCGCGTAGCAGCAGCGGAAGCCGGCATTGACTGAGCGAACCGCAGAGGTTGGCGCCCTCCGAGAAACACTGACAGAGTCGTCGCCCCAATGCGTGAAGCTTCCCCCTCGGGCAATCGGAAGTGCGCCGCCGAGTTCGAAGAAGGGGTTGCTCCAAGGTTCCGGGGCACCGGGCCACGTTCCGCATTGCGGACACGAGGAGCAATTCTCGGTTGGCTCGGTGCAGGCATCGTCGCCCGAGCAGTAGAAATCTGCAGCGTAGGAGTCTAGGACCCACTCGTACAGGTTGCCCGCCATATCACATAGGCCGTAAGGGCTGTCCCCGGCCGGAGAGGCCGAGCAAGCACTCTTCGTGGCTCCTTCGCATGACCAGAAGACGGTGAGTGAGCATGCAGGTTGCTCGTTTCCCCAAGGGTATTTCCGACTCTGATTCTTGCACTTTGACGCACCACCGTTCTCCTCGCATCCTCCTCGTGCGCCCTTCTCCCACTGAGCTTCAGTGCAAAGTGTCTGTCCCAACCAAGCGCAGTACTCTTTCGCCTGAGACTTGGCTACACAATTGGCCGGGTGGTCCCCCAGGCCTTCTTCTTTCCACGTCCATGCCGCGTATTGGACACCATAGCATTCGTTCTCTTCTGCTTTGGAGGACGGACAACCGCCGAGTGAAAGGCACGAAAGAAGCTGGTTTGCAGTCACCTCGGTCCGCCCGATGGCGTACTCATCAAGATAGACCAGGTGGTAGGGATGCTCCTGTTTCTTGCATGATTCCTCCATCACCTCTGACCCCTCGCAGTTGTTACATCCCATCCAGAACTCCCCGGCAGGGATGGTAACTGGTTTGGCCGCGCAGACCCATTCTCCGGTCACCGCCTCAAGGCACTCCTCGCGGTCAGCATCGCAGGCTGGGTCGCAGGCTCCGGGACATTCACCGCAATCGGTCGGACATGATTCACAGGACTCGCCTTCGGCAGCGCTGCACGTGGCATCGCCGCATTTCGCCACGCACTCCCCTGCCACGCAGTTCTCGTCCTGGCTGCACGCACCGCAATTCCCTCCGCAGCCGTCGTCGCCGCACTCCTTGCCAACGCATTGCGGCGCACAGTCGCCACATCCGAGACTGGTACAGTGCTTGCCGGTTGCCGCACAGTCCTCTTCAAGCTTGACGGATTTGCCGTCTGCTGCACAGAGCGCGTAGATGTCGCCCTGGCACCAGCCTGCTCCCGGCTCGCAGGCAAGGTCCTTGCACTCCCCTTCCTCGCAGTACTCCTTGTCGGTGCAGGCCTGGGCAACGGTCCACGACTTCCCCTCCGGGCAGCCGTGGACCGTGTTGCCGACACACTTGCTCGCACCGACCTCACACGCCGCGGCCAGGCAGAAGCCCTGCTCACAGTACTCTCCGTCGGTGCATTCAACTACGGTGAGACACTCCACGCATTTCCCGGCATCCTTGTCGCAGACCAGGTCGTAGTCCTTGCACTCTTTGTCCGATTCGCAGAAATGGGTCTCGTGGCAGCGATGGTCGGCGCCGCAGAAGAGTTCATCGGGGCAGTCTTCCGGACCGATACACTGGACGCATTCGCCCGTGTCCTGGTCACACACCAGATCTCCGGCAGGGCAGTCCTTGCTCGATTCGCACCCGTAAGGTACGCATTCACCATCCGGAGAACAGGTCCGGTCCCAGGCGCATTTGCCGCAATCCGGACGGGTATCTGCCGGGCCATCGTGGCGGGCTGGTATCTCTCCCCGGACCACCTGATCGGCCTGCCGATTCACTTCCTCGTATGTCAACGACGGACCGTTGCTGTTGGAGCAGGCGGGGAATAGCAGGACTGCCGTCGTGACCAGGCATGAAACTCTCATGGTCTCCTCCTGTAGCTACTGGAGTCCGAACCGGGACCCCCGTGTCCGCAGGTGACCCACCATCGGTAGAGGCCAACCCGGTCGGATATTCCAAGCTTCTCGTACAGCCGTTTGCAATGCGTCTGGATCGTGCCTATCGCGCGTCCCAGACGTTGAGCAATCTGGGCTATCGTCAGCGATTGGAGCAATAACTCCGCCACCTCCCGTTCCTTTGGCGTCAACTGGCGACCAGAGCCCCGAGTGCCCCTTTCATTGGTCCACGTTGCATACTCCAAGAGCAGCTCACTGGTCCTGGGACCATGGTGCAAGCTGCCTTTGGAGACACTGTGCAGGCAGTTCAGGAAGTCTCTTTCATCCACCTGCCATTCGAGGCAGGACGCGGCCCCCAGGCGGACGATTCCATGCAGAAAGTGCATGCAGAGACATTCATCAGGCACGAGGGCCACGACCGGAACCGATGGGTCGAGATCATGCAACTCCTCCAGCACCGCTGCAATGGCAGGCCCCTGCGGTCGAGGAGCGTCGAGGCCTGCCAGTACCACGGCGTCAAGCCGGTGGTGTTTCCAGGCGGCGGACTTCAACTCGTCCGGTCGTTCAACCCCCACCACGTGGAACGTTGGCTGACTCTGCACCACTCTGCGCACGGCCGCTCCCAACAACTTCGTCCAGGAGACAATCATAGCGGAGTGCTTCTCTTCCATCAAGTACCTCCGTCCCAGGTCACGCCAAGAGTGGATGTCTCGCGCATCCAGCCTATCCGTAATGCCACAGCCCGCTTCGGCCGTCGGTACTTCGAGAGAAGGCAAGCAAGCAGCAAATAGTCTGTCGGTACAGAGAAAGAATATAGGCGCCACATATCGACGTCAAGGGGTTTTCTATCGGAAAATCCGGGGGGGGGGAATACTGATAATTAGTTGCAGCTACGTGGGCTTGGCAGGGGATGAGTGGCAAATCGTTTTCTCGATGCGGCGAGGGATGTAAATCGAAGAGACTAAAGGCAGCCGCAGATCAGCGCTGGTCTCCTCCGGGGGAAGCGCCGGGCGGAGACCAGCGGCAACTCACCCGCACATCAATAAGCCGGCCCTGCCCGGTGAAGAGATGATAGTGCTCATAGTCCCCGTTCCCGGCGAGGGAGGCATCGTCCGCCTTCATTGTGCGCTTCTGACCATTCTCCAACAGGTCGAGAGACACTTCGCACTGCCCCGGACCGGCCATCGCTGTGGCCACCGTCAGCGCCACCAGGTTGCCCCAGGCCGCCGGATGCTCAGCCTTGTACAGCAGCGGCTGACGGCAGGAGAAATCGCCGTCAACGTATTCTTCCAGGGGGCGCACCGAGGGACAGATGGCCGGATCGGCCTTGAGCAAAGCCTTACAAGCACTGCGATCTGCGTCGTCAGACAGGGCATCGCAGGACGCACTCTCCTGTCGCTTGACTGCCACTATCCACTGCAGCGCGCTGCGAGCCTCCTCCGGCATGTCAGCGGGCAGTTGGGCACCGGAAAGCGCCGCTGCCAGTGCTTCGCACGCAGCCGCCATCTCGCCGTCAAGTTGCTGGCAATTGAAATCACCCGCCACCACGAACTCGCACAGGGCCCGCTCCGCAGCAAGATTGATCTTCCCGCAGGGCGCCGCATTCCGAGTTGTCACGGCCTCGTAGGCAAGGAGCAGGTGGTTGCACCACTGCTGCTGCTCCGGCGAAGGCTGGTATTGGCAGAGACCAGCATCTCGGCGCGCCATCGCCAAACACAATGTGGCCGGTTGCGGGTGCTCCTGTAGACATTGGGCATGGGTCTTTTGCTGCTCGGCAAATAACTGATCAAGCTCCGCCTTCTGCGCGGGGTAGAGGACCTTTGAGGTGCTGTGCACAAACGCCTCCATCACCCCAAAGGACGTCTCCCTCTCACGATTGACCCGATCCTCCTCCTTGAGCCGATAGTAGAGGGGACCATGACAATCCTTGCCCTCCGGGGTGGCCGCAGAGGGCTGCGAGCCATCAGCCGCGGCAGGCTCCTTGGCCACCGTGCCCGACTTGACGTCACCGGTACCGCCAGAGAGAGTGTCGGCTCCCTGGGCAAAGGCCGATGAACAAACCAGCAGGAGTAGCACCGAAAACAGACTTGGGCGGACCATTGAACCTCCTGGCCCGGAAGGGCCGTTTTGCTAGAACTTGATATCCAGGGTGGCCTTGTAGAACCACTCCGTGGCCTTCTTCGAAGTGTCGCCGGTGCTGGTCTCCTTCTCGAGGTGTTCTCTCACCGCACCGCGGACCGTCACAGAGTATCGCTTCATAATCGTGGTCCCAAGTTGAACGTAGCTTTCCGCATACCGGGTGGCACCGCTGACACCACCGGTGCCGACAAACGCATCATCCCCTTCCAAATCGCCCTCGAAGTACTTCCCGCGAGCATCAATAACCAGCAACTTCTCCCACTTCTTTTCAACGAAAGCCAAAGGACGAAGGCTCACCTTCAATACTGCATAGTGCTCCTTTTCGCGGCTGTCGCTCGGCTCATCTTTATCGGGACTGTTGCTGCCCACATCAATGAAAGCCTGCTTGTAGTATGCCCAAAGCTGTACGTTGGGGATCAACTGCGTCGAAAGCTGTGCTCCCCATTGGTACTTCTCGCCCCGCGCCGGTTCGTCACTGGAGTAGTACTCCTCGTCGGTGCCGGACTCCTTGAGATCCCGGTCAGCGAGTTTGAAGAAGCCACCAAGTCGCACCTTCTCCACGGGCACCGTGTCCAGCCGGAAGTAAGTCTCGCCGCGCAGCACCTGGACCGTCTCTTCCTTGGTGCCGCCATCCTTCCACACCGGAGTGCGCCAGACGTCTTCGTCGACCCGCAAAGAGAGCCACTTGAAGGGACGATACTTCAGGGAGAGCATGCCCCCCAACTCCCCCTTGCGAGAGCTGCCGTCGAACTGGTCGCTCAGGGCATAGCCACGGGAATGGGGGTTGTCGTACTCGTCATCGTAGTAGTGAACAGACCCTTCCATCACGAAATCGCCGAGTTCCCAAAGGGCGCGGGCGAGACCGGCATAGGAGAGGTTGTCCATCATCGCCACCTCCCCAAAGACCGAGAGGTCGCCAACAACATAGGCCCCGTCCAGGCCCATGGCATAGAAGACCTTTCGCTCAGGGTACCCGTTGCCGGTGAGAACCGCATCATCATCACCAAAATGGAAATCGATCATGCTCCCAAAACCGGTGATGCCGACATGGGAATGACGCCCCAAGTGGAGGGTGGCATTGGCACCGCCGATGAGCTCCGACCAGGCCCGAGGAAATGACTGGGAGGAGAGCTTCAGGAAGCTGTCGTCTTCGTATGGCTGAATCAGCGCATACTTGTCATAGCAGGTCTCAGGAATCTCCGGAATGCAGCCATCTGCCTCAGAAACCCTGTGTTTCATGTCGCTCTGATAAATATCGTGCCGCCACCAGGAGAAGAAGGGCGTGGCCTCCAGGCGCATGTTCCCCTTGTCAAACAGGGGCACCGTGGCCACCGCACCAAAGAACCCGCGGTAGGGGCTGAAACCGTACTCCCCCTCCCCCACGTAAAGGTCCGGCTTGAAACCGTAGGGGTTCTGCTGCCCGATGTTGTCGATGAGCAGCCGCTGCCCAAAACCAACCCGGTAGCTACCGGCCAACGCCGTGACATCCTTGAACTGAAAACGGGCATAAACTTTGGGCCACGATGGCAGATAAGTCTCACCTGAGGTCTTAACGAAGTAGTACTCGTCGTTGTCAACGTCCTTGGGTAGACCGTCCTTGTCCACGAAGTATGGCGCCACCTCAAGATTGGAGCCGTAGTTTGAAACGGAGCCGATGGTATTCTGCGTCACCACCACGGCCCCCACCTCCCAGAGCCCTGCGTCCTTCGCCTTGACCCGGACATAGCCCTCGGGCCGGTCATCGTCAGCCGTCGATGTCGCGGAGGTACCCTTGCCTCGAATTCGATCGGCAACCTTGGCCCGCACCTCACCCTGGATCTTAGACTTACCTTTGGGGCCCGCCGTCTTGCGAGGGGGGACAACCCGAACCAGGGATTTCACCTGAACGAAGATCTCATTGGTAATGCCGTCGACCTTCTTGAGTTGAGTGACTCTGGTGAAAGGCTTGTCGTCCCGCCGGGCGATGATCGCATCGACCAGCGCATAGGTCAGCCCGGGCAGGCCGTAGAGCTCCCGCCGCGAGGCTTCATTGAGGTCCAGAGGATCCCTCAGGAGGTCAAGCAAGGTATCCTTCTCGTCATCGTCGATGTCCCCAGAGGCCAGCAACTCATAGATGTCGTCCTCGTCATCCACAAGAATTGGGGCTCGGTAGTCGTAGGCCGCCACAGGAGTACTCAGCAACAACACCAGGATTGCAGGAAGGACACGTGCCACGTATTTGAATCTCACCACCTTAGCCACCTCCCACAATCAACATCACGGTCACTTCGTCGTCCACACCGAGTTCCTGGTCCAGCGAGAGTCTTTGACTGTCCCGGATGACCGAGAGGAAGCTCACCTGCTGTGGCGGATAACCTAGTTGCTCAAGGAGGATCCGTACGGTCCCGCCGGCAAAGTCAGCAACCACCTCGGTGACCCTCTCGTCGGGGGGCCGCTGGATGGGGCCGAGAAAGCGAATCTTCATGATGACTCCTGCAAAGTTCAACGGGCCCAGTGTGCCACGCGCCACGCGCGGGAATCAAGCTACAAGACGCCTTCCACCCCGAAGAGGAGGACCGGTTGGTCATCGTGCCCGGCGGGGGGCGGCGCAACCAGCGAGGCCGGGCGCAAGGTGCTGAGCCACTTTGGCACCTGACCTGAATAGCGGCGTCCAGTTGAACTCCGGCCAACTGCCGAACTGCTCTCCAGAGCAGCCGACGATGCCGCGGCCTTGTGACGCATCTCACCCCAGATGGCCCCGGTGATCAGGCCGGCAGCCGTACCCACCAGCATGCCAGTGCCCACAGTGGGTCCATCCTGGGAGAAGATGGCGGTGCCGCTGGAGCCCAGCGCCATGCCCATCAGACCCACCAACTGCGTCCAGCCCACCGTCTCTGGAGAGACTCCCAGAGCCAGGCTCAGCCAGGTGGCCAGAAGTCCAACCTCCCCACCGATGAGCGCCCCGAGCAACTTCGGGTCCCCCGCCAGCCTGAAATCGGTATCGCCGTACGCATACGGACTCCAGACCCCAAACCAGGTACCCCAGACAATGCCGCCGGCAAGGAGGAAGTCCTCCCACGCCGTGAAGTCACCAAACTGGTTCAGCACCAGAGGCACCAGGAAGCCAGAGGAAATACCCATGAGGGTCGCCCCCCCTCGGCGCCGATCTCCCGCATCGAAGTAGGCGGCATACCCCAGCCCTTGCCACGTCCCAAAACCCTGTCCCAGCATGTACTCCCAGATGTCGTCCGGTGCGAACCTCATGTCTTCGGCGACAAACGAGGTGGCCACCTTGGCCCCCCAGCCAGTTGCCGATGCAACCGCCGCCAGCGCGCCATCGCCACCGTCGGCGAGGAGAACGCTCCCCGCACCCATGGCCGCAGCACCGTAGCTCGCCAGTTCGGTATAGAGAACCGCGCTGGCTTTCAGGTCGGTGGCCCGACCAAAAGCCTCGCCGGCCAGATAACCAACGCTGCCCCCAAACATCAGGGCACCGGTCCGGCTCGTTGCGGAGGCTTCCACCGCATTGGCAATGAGCCAAGCCTGACCGATTCCCCATCCGGTGCCGGCAAACATTGCGGCAACATCGCCACCGGTAAACTCGGCATCGGGCACAATGAGCAACTCCGAGACCAGCCCTGACCAACCACCAACAACGCTCAGAGCCCAGCGTCCTTCATCGCTCAGGGTGGGTATCATCAATCCCATCCCCCCGCCTAGGATAGAGCCGGCCGCACCGCCCGATGAAGCCCAGGCAATCCGCTCCGGTTCCCAATCCACCCACTGAGAAATGGCGGTTGTGGCCACCAGTCCAGTGGCTACGCCCAGTAACCTGGACCCGGTCCCAGCCCGGCCAGATGTCCCGCCCACCGCACGCCAGGTGGCGTTGCCCTGCCAGCCCCCCCAGACTCCACCGAGGGCCAACAGACCAACGTCTCCAGCGGTATAGCGAGTACTGTCCTCAATGGCCAGATAGCCGGCGGTGCCGGCCAGACCACCCGCCAGCATCAACGATTCAACCCAGCGGTCCTCCAAATCGGTGAAAACAAGTCCCAGCCCCAGCCCGAAAGACGTGCCGATGCTAAAGCCCGCCAGTCCCCGATTTAGGCCCCCGAGATCTGGGTCGGTGTAGGCGGCCAGCACCGACCCGACGGCAAAGCCCGCCGCACTCCCCAGCAGCAGTCCGCCGCCAGATGCGGAAGCGTGGTCGGGCCGAGCCGCGTCCAGCGCGAAATAGCCGGCCCATCCACCCAGTCCCATAGTCAATGCAGTCTGGTAGAGGTTGCGGTCAGAGAAGGTAAAATCCTGGCCCAGCGCCACTGCGGTCCCCAACGCGGCGGCACCGCCGCCGACCATCCACGCACCAGCAAACCCGGCATCAGCATCCTCCCACTGCAAAGCCATGCCGAGTCCACCGAGATTGCCCATCACGTAGGCCAGATCGACATATCCCAGGAAGGCTGCCTCGGCGTCTGTGGTGGCTACCAGAACTGATCCCACCCCATATCCGACCGCGCTCCCCAACGTCAGCCCGCCCAGGGCACCGGTGGAGTGATCGGCCCCCAGGGTCTCTGCCAACCAGGCGCCGCTCCAACCGCCGATCACTGTGGCGGATGTCGCAGTCCAGCCGTCGGCCCCCTCGAAACGCAGGTCATCGGCAAGAACGACGGCAGCCGCAAGTGCGGCCGCGCTGCCGGTTACCACCAGCGCCCCGAGAGCCTCAGTGCTCGAGTCCTCCATGAGGTTGGCAATACCAAATCCGGCAACATTCCCGGCTAGAAAAGCGGAGTTACAGTAGAGTGCGTGGTGTTTATCCCAGTCAAGATAGGCCCCGAGCACCGATCCCCCGGCAAATCCCAGCCCAGTACCCAGCATAATGCCGCCCCAGATGCCTTCTTCATGCTCGACCCCGAGGGTACGGGCGGTCCAGGCCACTGACCAGGCTGCCATCCAGGACGTCGAGGCCATGGTCAGCCGATCTTCCGGCGAGAACTCGATGTCACGAGCCAGATAGCGTGCCGCCAGGGAGGCCCCCACACTGCCTCCCAGGGCGAGTCCTGACCGCAGGTTGCTCGACGAGTCCTCATCGAGCAAGGCGATGCCCAGACCGGCGCCAGTACCCACCGCAGCAGAGAGATTCAGGTAGCCGATCATGCCGGGGTCGCGCCCCAGATCCTTGCGGGTTACCCACGCTGAGACCAGGCCGGCGAGCTGGCCAACCGCCATGCCGGCCTCCAGCAACCGCTGCTCCGTCTCCTCGGAGCTGTTGCCCTGCCCCAGCATGGCCGCGACCAGGGCACCGTCCAGCAGTCCCCAGCCGCCAATGGTCCCGACCCATGCCGCTTCGGAGGGGTGAACTTCGTCACCTAGGGTCAGCAGCAGCGGCCCCCCCGCACCCAGAATTGCCCCGCCGAGCACCGGCAGCACAATGTTGCTCCTCTCCCGGGGGTCGATGGAATCGGAGGCCAGCCCCATCATCGTCCCGGCGTGTATCGCACCGACAATCATCATGGGGATCAAACCACTGCGTATCTTCTCGTCGACGATCAGTCCGGCCTGCCGACCCGCATCGGGGTGGTACTGGCGAATGGCCTCAAGAATCCTCGCGCGGGACTTCTCGTTGCGCTCCCCTTTGTGGAGCTGCACGAGTAGCTTAAAAGCCTGCTCGCTGGGCTGCCGCGCGAGGTGGTCGAGGGCCAGCTGACGCAACATGCCCAACTCGTTAAAATCGGCAATGACCCTCCCCAAGGCAATGCGGGCCCGGTCACTGTCAAACTGTGCGACGGTTCTCACCGCCTCCTCCTGCAAGCCGGCGGTATGCAAGTGCACAACCAGGGCGGGCAGAAGGTCAACTCGCGCCGTCACTTCCCGAGCCAGGCTCAAAGCTCGCAGAATGCGCTGATAGGAATCCACCTGCATCAAGTCCACTAGCAGCTCAGCGTCGAAATGGGGGCGCTCCTCATCGTTGCGATCGGCAATCCTATCGCCCAGCCTCTCTTCCAGATAAGCGGCCAATTGGTCGGCCGGAAGCACCTCGGCGAAGAGAGAATTGTGGGTCCAGGACAACTCGAAAACCAGCGGAGCTGCAGCGGTATTTACCTGGCCCAGCAGCACCTCCAGGCATCTGGCCCGACGGTCATGCGGCATGGCCGAATCGGTGACCCGGCGAGCCAGAACGTGTGCCGCCAGGGGCACGTCAAGCATGCCCAGAGCCTCTATTGCAGCCATGCCCAGGTTGTGATCGCGGCTATCCACAGCACCGTCCAGGGCACGGATGGCCCGCGGATCCCGCAGCCTCCCCAGTCCAGCCGCTGCAGCCGCCCGACTGGCAGGCATCGAGGTCGCGCTCATCTGCACGAGCAGGCGCACCAGCTCCGCATCCTGGGGCCGCTCGTCGAGCACCCCCGTGTTGCCCGCTTCCACGGCGGCCCGCAGAAACACCACCTGGGGGTAACGCGCCGTAGCATAGTCTTCGGCCTGGGCCGCAAGGGGGCCACTGAGCGCCCGACCCAACTCCAGCAGCAACTCGCCAGCCAACTCGGTCCCTTGCTCACCCAAGGCCGCAACAGCCGCTATGCACAACTCGGTGGAGTTCTTCTGAGCACCCGCTATGTCCGCCAGGAAGAGGGCAACGCCAGGGTCTGCGAACCCCCCCAACGCCTCAATGGCAGCCAAACGGTCGGCGGGCAAGCCTCTCTTCGCCTGCGCCAGAAGTACCGGCAAAATGCGGGAATCGCAACTGGCCCCAAGCCGTTGCAACGCCACCCGCCGCCCTCCCTCCGGAGAGCCCTCCACTAGCGACAATAGAAGGCTCCGCAACTCCTCCGGCGACAATGCCGTTGCTGCCGCGGACGCCGCCACGTCGTCAACCGGGAGCACTTCGGTGGGGGCGCCGTCAACAGGGGCCTCTACAGGCGGTGCGCCATCAACGGCAGCATCGGCGGGCGTGGCAACTTCCTTGGCGGGCGCCTCGGGTGCCACCACTTCGTCGGCAGCAGCGGCACGGGGCGGGTTGACTGCCGGGTCAGGGACTTGTGCTTGAATAACGTGGGATTGGCCAATGATAATGAGTAGCGCAATGCTAGAGACTGCGACTCGAGGGATCATTGCTCCCCGTTTCTAACCGACCACCCTGAGGGGAACCAGCACAACCTGTGTGTCCTTCGTCTCGACCTTGAGGATGATCTGCTTGACATCGTACTTCTCCCGCAGCGCCTTCTCGGTCTTGGCGACCTTCTCCACAAATTTGATGTAGGTGATCTTGCTGGTATCTTCGCCCAACTTCTGCTTGGCTTCGGTATACTCACGGAAGAGCCGGCGGTAATACTCCGTGGCCGACTCTTTGATACTGTCCGCCTTGACTTCGCCCAACTCGGTCTGGGCCTCGACCAAGTCGCCAGTATCTTCATCTACCGGCTGAACTGCCCCAGCTTCGGATTCCCCCTCGACACGCAGATTCGATGCCCAGGAGTCATCCCTCTCCTGATCTTCCGGCAGGGGCAAGCCCAGCAAAACAGCCTTCATGATCGTTAGCGACTGAGCCATAGAGCGGGGTAACTCTTCCCGGAAATTGAAGGGGAACGAGTACTCAAAATTGCCGCCGATAATCTCATGAATTCCCGCATCAATGCTCTCGAATGGCTTGGCAAACGACCGCGCGATGAGTTGAATAATGAGCATCCCCACCAGGAAGACCAGAATGCCCAGCAGGATGATCACCAGCTTCATTGTTTGGAACATCCCCAAAGCAGCCTCGATGTCCACCGTCAGGATGGCACGCAGCGCCTCCCCGTCGGGCGAGTAGTCCACCGGCACTGGATTGGCCTTGGCAAGCAGCGAGCCCAGAGTCCGCGACGGTTCCGACTCAAGCTCCTTGGAGTCCTGAGTCAACGCATTGGCGGCACTGGCGGTCAAGCTGGTGCCGGCCCGCATGGTCTGACCCTTCTTGTTGCGCAGCAGATAGGTTACGCCATTCTCCTGCTTGGACTTCTCGTAGTCGCAAAGCACTTCAGTATGCTGGTCCTCGTTTCCCTCCAACTGCGCCTCAAGGCACTGCTGAAGTACCGGCCTGATGCCCAATGTAATCGCCGTATCTTCCCACGCCACTGCGGTGCCCACTTCATAGCCCACCAGGACCGCACCCAGGAACTTTTTGGACGGGTCAGAGAGTCGGGCTGCAACCACAACATAGACCTCTTTCAAGGCTACCATCAGCAGCTTCCTGACGCTCAATG
>CALGBT010000655.1 GCA_937884235.1 uncultured Pseudomonadota bacterium | reverse complement strand
GCATTCGACATGGTGGACGGCCGCTCCGCAAAACTCGCAGGGAATGCCCCCGATTCTGGGGATTTGCTGGTCGCCGCAGAGATCACCGAGGTCGAGCGTCGGGAGGGCATGGTGGCGCAGATAGGACTTCATCTGCCGGTGCAGGTGCAGATGCTCGATGACCTTTTCCCCGGTCGCGTAGTGAGAAACACTCAGACCATCTGGGATGCGGAACAGCGGGCGGTACGCTGGGAAGAACAAGTTCAATTTGATGATCTGGTAGTGGCCCGAACTGACGTGGTGCCCCAAGCCAAAGGGGAGGCTGCCGCCATTCTGGCACAGCGCATCGCCGGTGGCGAGTTGCAACTCGAGGGCTGGGGAGAGAAGGAAGCAGCGTGGCTCGCCCGCGTCCGCTGCGTTGCCGAGTGGTTCCCGGAGAAGGGCCTGCTGACCTACTCCGACGACGACCTGCTGCTGGTCTACCAGGAGATTTGCGAGGGGGCTACCAGGTACTCACACGTTCGCAAACGCCCCTGTCTGGATGTGTTGAAGAATGTGCTTTCATATGGCGATCAGCAACTGGTAGAGAAGATGGCCCCTGAGCGCATCAAGCTGTTGCGGGGCCATGGGATGCGTATCACCTACAAGGCGGGGGAAGTGCCCCGCGGCCGGGCGAAGAT
Source organism: uncultured Pseudomonadota bacterium (assembly GCA_937884235.1). Classification (GTDB taxonomy): domain Bacteria; phylum Myxococcota_A; class UBA9042; order CAIXZC01; family CAIXZC01; genus CALGBT01. The sequence goes on along the minus strand of CALGBT010000655.1, from coordinate 2,675 downwards.
TCAGGATTTCTATGGCATGACCGAGACGCCGACCGTTGCGGGTGGGCGGGTGAAGTTGTTGCTGGAGATACTGGCCCCCAACTTCCGGCCGGTGCAGACCACCGACGATTTGGCCGGCTTCTGGGAAAGGACCTATCCGGAACTCAAGCGGCAGTTGTCGCGGCGCTATCCGCGGCATGAGTGGCGGTAAGACGTCGCCTCTGCCGTTGGTCCGTTGCCCGGGCTACCGCAGGAAGATCGCATTGGAATAAATGTACGGATAGCTCTTGGTGGTCAGCTTCTCAAGACCCGGCAGTTCCGATTTGACGTGGTGGGGCACAATCTCGCAGAACACGCGGTAGGCTCCGGGAACGTCCGCAGATGCAGTGACCTGCCCGCCCTGGCCGGCGGCCTCCATGACCACTGTCGAACCATCGGCATCGGCTCTGATGAGCTTGCAGGTGACGTCGGCTTCTGCGTAGTCCCAGCCGGCATCGGCGCGCCATGGGGCGGCGGTGATTAGCGGAGTGTTGAAGTGCAGGCTGAGCCCTTGTGCGAAGGCTGTTTCTTCACCCATTTCGATGGTTGCGCCAGCGCCGTCGAGGTAGAAATCGAAGGCCGTGGGATAGCCGAAGAGATCGAAGGTGGAGTAACTCCGGCCCATGCCGATCGCATCGCGGATAGACTGCGGGTCATCGTCGGCCACCAAGGCCCGGTTGGAGAGCCAGCGGAAGGAGCGGGCGTAGGAGTCGATGCGGTCGCCGTCGGCCATGGGCACCGGCCCACCGACTTGCGCAAACTCGGCGAAATTCGGATAGTCATCGGCGAACTTCTCACACAGGCTGCCCTCGATTCCCCCGGGGCAGAGAGCGGGAATCTCGACGTTGCGGTGGATATCCGTGGCGGCGACGTGCGAGAGCCGGACTTGCGCGGCGGCGGCATCGAACTTCAGCACATCATTGGCTACAGGGGCCAGGAAGATGAGCAGCCCGAGGTCAGAATCGGGCGGGTTTTCGCTGCCGGGCATGAACATGTCGATGGCGAAGATGCTGTCCATGGACTCAAGCATGGTCATGAGGTTGGCGTGGATGTTGTAGATTTCGATGCCATCGAGGGGCACCGCGACGATGCGCTCCACCGAGATGCTATTCTCTTCGGGGTGGGGAATGTAGACGTAGCCGCCCTGCTCGTGGGTCAAATCCCTGGCAATCTGCGCCTCTTCCAGGGGGGACTCGTCCATGTAGTTCTGCTGGAAGACCTTTGGCGGGATGGGGCCGGCCATGGCCAGGGGCATGTGCTTGGAGCCTTCGGTGCCGGCGAAGATGTAGACCTCTTCGACGACGCTATCGGCCGGGCACGTGATGCGGTTGGCGAAGGGACGCTCCTGCGCATCCAATATGATTTCATCGCCCTCCTGGTACTGCAGCATCTCCTCGAAGGTATGTTCTGACGAGTGGCCCGGATGGTCCGTCATCATGAGGAAGTCCATGTCATTGGCACAGGGGGCGGCCCGTAGTTCGGCCAGGCAGGTGGGCTCCGGCCCGCCGAAGTCCTCGTAGCCGTCTGGTGCGCAACCGTCGTGGGAGAGAGCCGAGTGGAGATGGACGACGCCGCGCTTGAGCTTCCACCCGCGGCTTTCGGGCCCGGGTGGAGGGAGCACTTCAGTGACCTCTGGCAGTACATCCGTGACACTATCCGGGGGAGTCACCAGTTCTGCACCCGCATCGCCGGTGGCGACCTCGGCTGTTACCCCGGTATCGGACTTCTTGTCGTTGGTGGTGGTGGAGCAGCCAAGCAACAAAGCGAGCATCAGCAATGTGGTCTTTCGCAGCATTCTATCCTCCTGCTGCGACAGTATAGCCGGGGGTCTTCTAGCCGGCCAGCTTTTCTATCGTCCAGGCCATGTTCCTGCCCAGTTGACGGACGGTTTCGAGGCCCTCTTCGTCCTCCAGGACATCACCAGGAGCGTTGCGAATGCCCAGATTCCAGTAGTTGGACCCGGGTACGATCATCTCGGCAATCAGGAAGTAGTAGTTGAGGGAGCTGAAGGCATGGACTGAACCGGCCCGTCGTGCCGCGACGACCCCGGCCCCCACCTTGCGGCGCAGGAGGTTGCCGTTGGCGCGGACGACAACGCCGGTCCGGTCGATGAAGGCCTTCATCTGCGCCGAGATGTCGGAAAAATATGTCGGGGAGCCGAGGAGAATCCCGTCAGCTTCCACCATCTTGGCGATGTACTCGTTAACCGGGTCGTCGTCGAAGATGCACCGGTTGTTCTGCTTCTCTTTGCACTTGTAGCATGCCGAGCAACCGTGAATAGGTCTGCTGCCCACCTGCACCAATTCCGTTTCGATTCCCGCCTTCTCTATCTCGGCCAGCGCCAGCTTCAACAGGGTTGCGGTGTTGCCGTTGGGGCGGGGACTGCCGTTGAATGCTACTACTTTCATGTGCTCCTCCTTTGCTGAGGAGATGTTCGCCGCTTGCTGGGCAAACTGTCAAGGCTCCTTGACACTGTCGCGACCAATTGGGTAAAACGTAACGCGTAATTGAGTAACGGATGGGGTGAGGCATGGTAACCAATAGCAATCGCTGTACGTGGATGCTGCTGTCGCTGAGCATCGCCTTGTTGTCTGCCTGTTCTTCGCCCGGCAGCAAGAGCCCGGTGACGAAGGATGGTGCGGGCAAAGATCTTGCGG
>CALGBT010000654.1 GCA_937884235.1 uncultured Pseudomonadota bacterium | reverse complement strand
TGATGAGATGCTCACGAACAATGGTTTCAAGACGGGCATTCTCATCAATCGACAGCGACCGGGCTACTCCGAACAACTGCTGGCGGGAGTTGCGCGCCAGCAAGGCCAGGCAGCAGCTGATGAGCAATTGCTCGCAGCCGAATTCCCGCCCCCCGTCGGCGGGCGCCGGACCCTCCTGCTGGCGGGCCGGGCGGGGCAGAAAGTACGCTCCTCCGCCATCCTGCTGGGTCGGGCCGGTGCGCTTTGCGGCCTGCAGGTATCCCAACGTGACGACTACCCGGTAACTGTCATGACCGGCCATTCCACCGCCGAGATGATCTTTCAGCCCGACCCCATCAACGCACTGGGAGTTGATATCCCGGACATCGTCATTCTAACGGCCCCCGAGGGAGTCACCGTCAACGCAGGGCGACTGGCGTCGTTGCCAGAGACAACCACCGTTTTTGCCATCCCGGAGTTGCTGCCCGTGGCGACACCGGCGCGGGTAGTGGAGATCCCCACTGAGGCGCTTGGGTTGAAGCGCCAACGGACTCAACTGGTCCTGGGGTGCGCCGCCTACGTCGCCTCCAGGACAGGGCTTCTCCCGCTGGACTCGTTGCTGGCATCAGCACGCCGGGAATCCCGGGAAGAGATCGCAGCAGCAAACGTTAAGACCATCGAGATAATACGGGATACCGTCCTGGAGGAGTAGTTGGTGCGCACCATCTGGAGATTCCTGAGGCAGAGTTGGCCCTGGCTCCGGTGGTGCATCGTCGGCCTGCTGGTGATTTCAGTACTGGCGGGAGCCCTCCTCACATATGTGCTCCTCTTCGCCACCCCAGACCCAATCTTTGTAGAAACCGCATGGCCTCCTAACGGGGCCCGTATTCAGGGGACGGAGCCCCTGTTTTCCTGGCCGGGGACTGATGACGCCGAGTTCCTCTTCGAGATACTGGAGAATGACCCGCCAGGTCCTCCTCTTTACACCATGGTCACCCGACAAAACCGGGTGCGATTACCTTACGGGACTTTGGGGCCAGACCGCAGCTACCTGTGGCGGGTCTCTCCCATGACCGGTGAGGGCAGAGTCTACGTAGAGCCGTTGTTGGAGCGCGCCTTTCGTACCGCGCAAAAGACCCTCTTGAAAACCTTCTGGCGCGACCTCGAGGTCTTCCCGAGTCGTCTCGAGGTGACCCCGCATGAGATGCTGGAATCCCTCTCCCTGGAAGTCTCGTATCACGGCCCGTGGCGCGTCTCGCTCCCCGATGCCCTGGTCTTCTACGATGGGGAGAAGCACCTCTCGGGTAGCGGTACCACTGTGGTCCATTTCTACTTCGACCAAGCACGGGCCGGGGGGGATGCCGGTCGTTGGCAGCCCATCCGCATCTGGGCCGGCGGACGCTCCATGGAAGTTCCGCTGATTCCCGGCACCCGACCTGCGGCATCCTTTCTGGCCGGGGTGGACCCTGGCTTCTCCCCCTATGACGACACTCCCTCGTTTGCCAACTTCGAGCGCTCTCTCCTCTCCCGGTTGACCCAGGGGACCTGCGTGGGCATTGCCCTGGTGGTGAAGCTCGTCTTTGAGAGAGTGGAATTCGGCCAACACGGAGTTGGCGTGGACGGCGACTTCCTCACCGCCACCCGGCTGCTCAACGGCGTCCTGACCTCCAGCCGCATCGCCGTGCGGTCCAGCACGAACTTCAGGGATCTTTCGGACAAGCGGCCAGACCTGGTCATGGCGTTGATGTCATCACTTCATTTTGAGAATCTCAACCCTCGGCACCTGCGCGAGACTCTGGAGGCACTCTTCGGGGGAGGCAAACAGGGTCAAACTGCAGATGTACTGATGGCGACTCTGGCCAAGGGCCAACTCCCGGTGGTGGCAGGATTCCGCGTCCGCCGAAAGGTCTTCAAGTTGCGTGATACTCTGGGACGATTTTCGGTGCTGGACGCCGGCCACGCGTTCATTGTCTATCGAGGTTGGCGGTACGGTGATGCCACCGTTTTTGCAGTCTATGACCCTAACTTCGAGTACCGCCCAGACCATCCGCGGCGCACAACTCTGGTCTTCTACCAGGACGGGCGCGCCGCCTACTTCGTGGGCAACGAACCCCAGGCTGAGTTGGTGCGATTCGTACCCATGGAAACGGGCCACCTCTTCACCTTTCTTGCCCTCCTCGGTCACGGTACCCGCCGCAACCTCTCTGACTTCGGAGAGGCTATGGGCGATCTTTTCAGGGGCTTGAACTGAGTTTCGGTGAGGCGGCCCCTGGTATCCATGGAGCGCACCCTGCCAGGTTCTACTGCGGCCTCTTCTTGCTGCCAACGAGCCGTTCAAAAATGGTCCGGGTTTCGAAGAAGAGCTTTTGATTGATCCCGTAACGGGTCTTGAGGAAATTGTCCACCAGGAGATTCAACTCCCAATATGGCTTGTACAGTGTCTCGAGTTCATCGAGGCGCATTCGCCTGGCCTCGCTGTCTTCATAATGGACGGTGACGGTGACGCCTTGCTTGCCCACGCCGCGCCGCTCGTCATAGCCGACCCTGACTTGCAGGGGTTCCACTTCCTCGCCCACATTCCGACGCAGTGTCTCGTACTCGGCCTGGGCATCCAATGCCTTGCGGTAAAGATCTGCATTGAGGATCAACAACTCCACGAGCTTGTCTTCCGCATCATTGTCGATGGTCCCCTGGCGATATAGCTCTAGCAAACGGTGCAACTCGGAGGTCTCCTTTTGAATGAGGGAGCGCAGCATCTTTTCAGCGATGCTGCGGGCAGCTTGCTCTTCCGGCGCGATCTCAGCGGGGATAATGCTGGCACCTGCGTAGCCGTACTCGGGCAGGGGGGCCACATCGAGCCGAATGTGCCGGTAAGAGAGGGCCTCGGTGGTATCCATCATGATATCGCCAGCCGGTGCCAGAACGAGGGTGGCGAAAATCGAACCACGGACCTCGGCTTCGGTGATGTGCCCCTTGACCTTGAGGTCAAAGACCTCCTTGGAGTCAGCCAATTGGTCCGTCAGTTCCTTGAGTTGGACCTCAAGCTTGGCCTGGTCTGCCAACAGCTTCTCCTTCTTCTTCTCCAGGTTCTGGCGGTGACGAGTGTTCTTCTTGGCATGGGTGAAGTGGGGGTTATTCAAATCGAGGTCGATATCGTCAATCCTCTTCTGCTGTTCGCCAACCCTTGACTCCAGCATGCCAGCCGCATCCTTCACCTTCTCGTGGTAGGGATTGCCAACGCTCTTGGGGACCTCGAAATAGCGTTGCGATTGCTGGGTAACAAGGGGCTTGATAACGCGGCCGCTAAGCACATAGGCCTGGCCCCGCTCCTCACCGGTCACCACGAAGCGGGGAATAAAAGAGGTGCGCCCTTTGAGGTAGCTCTCGATGCGCTGGCCGAAATCAGGATTGTCGGGGAAGAAATTGAGTGGCTTGAGGGCATATGTATAGCGCTCAACAAAGCCGTCGAGAAACTTCTCAAGGATAACCTCGAGGCGCCAATGCTCTGGAGCAACTTGCGCTAGCCCCAGGGCGGCGAAGAGACGAGTGCCAAGGCGCTTGTACTTGAGAAAGTCACCAACCCAGCCAGAGAGCACGCTCTGGATCCGGAGGTGCACCTCGGCACGCTCGGCGGCGGGCAGGAAGAGGGAGGTAACGTAGGCAAGTTGCAGTTTCTCCGAGACCAGCGCGTTATTGAAGATCTTGCGTACCTCGGCCATTCCGACTTCGGACGGGAAGGCCCCCAACTCGATGCCCAGTTCATCCTTGACGATGGCCCCGCGCGGCCGGTAGTCGCTGGCATCAGGGGCGACAAAGAAATCCGCGGCCGGCAATGGCGACGCCGAGATGAAGTTCCGTCCAACCTGCTTGACTGTACCGTAGTACTCTTCCGAGAAGACCTCGCCCAATCCACCGGAATTGAGGATGGCTCCTTCGATGCGATAATTGTCTAAAGGAGCCACGGAGATCATTCCAGCACGGGCAAAAGAGACGCACCGGTGTCCGCTCCAATTGTCGAGCACGGTATCATGCCAGAGAGAAAGACTGGCGATGGCACCGGGGTGGGCTGGAGCCATCACGATGCCCCCCACGGCATTTCGCACAATGGCGTTGCGCAGCAATTTCAGGCTGCCGCCCTGCACCCGCAGACCACCGCCCATATTGCCCGTGAGCACATTGCCCGTGAGGCTCACCCGAGTGGTCTTCCCCGCCACCAGCACTCCAGGTCCAGTGCCACCTTCAAAGCGACAGTCTTCCAGACGCGCCCGAGATTCTGAGACGGCGGTCACGGAAGTATCGGATCCAACGGAGAGGGAGACAAATCGAATCCCTGAGACGGCCACATCGGAGCGACTGATATAGAGCGCGGTTTCCCTGGCAAGAACGATGGTCTTGTCAGGGCCTTGGCCCTTGATCTGCAGCCGCCTCCCCCCGATGACGACCGCGTCCTCGTAGCGCCCGGCACCCACCAGAATAATGGCATCGTCAGGTGCCGCTGCCACGGCTTGGCTGAGTGTGGCAAAGACCCGCTCATCACCATCAATAACGATCTTGCCGGCGGGCACTTTTGACTTGGCCAGATCGTATCGCACCTCAAAGGCAGCGATGACCGGTGCGGAGGTATAACCCTCCCGCACCGCCAGTCGCCGCACGTTCACGCCCGGTCCACAGCCAACAACCAGAGCCATGATGAGGCACGCCCAAAGCACTCTCTTGCACGTTTTGGTTCTCATGATTTTCCCTATAGCAGAAACCGTTGACAGCGTCCATTAGAAACGCTGTAATGGACTGTGTTTTAATGTTAAGGACCGGACTGGACAGCAGCGGGAGAATTGATGACGGAACAGACCGAATTTCTATCCTACGCACTTGAGCACCAGTTTCCCCACCCCATTGCGGCGCCCTTTCGCTGTGCCCAAACGGCGACTGAAGACTCGGACCGTGCGGTCTTCTATCTCGCTACCCTCGACGGCTTTCTCCGCTACACCGCAGCGGTCCTGCTCAGCGACTTCTTCGCCAAGGGGCCATCGCCGGACAAGCTGGCTCCTTTCCTCCCCAGCCTCCTATACCCCCGTCTGTCAAAGTGGAGTGATCTGGTCTTTGAACTGGCCCGACAACTGAGCGGTAAAGGCCCCTTCATGCCCGAGTTGACTGGGGCGCTGGTGGACAAAGGCGGCAAGCCAACGGCAACGCGCAAGCTACTGCACAAACTGGCCCAGCAGGGACAGTCTCTCCTCGAGAGCAAGGATGCCCTGCTCGATCCCGCGCTGGCAGCAACCACCGCGGCAGAGCTATCCACCGAGTTGCTGGAGTTGTTGGGGCAATTCTCCTTCCTCGAACGCTATCCGCTGGCCCTGCTGCGCAGCCATGCGGAAGGCAGTGACGATGGCTTCAGGGGCTTCATGCTGCGCTGGATGGGCCACCGGACCGAACCGCTGCCCATTGCCGTTGAATTCTCTGGCCCGGTACCGGAAGGTCGCCCTCTGCTGCTCTCCTCGGATGGACGCAAAGCGCTGGAACTGGCTCCTTTCATGGCGGTTTCCCTCGTCAGCGGCCGCGAACATGACGGCTTCTTTCTCTTCGCCGGTCTGCGCCATGAGCATTCGGTCCGACTCGAGAACTTCAGCACCAGCCACTTCCTGATCCACAACACTGAAATCGCGGGTATTCCTACAGGTTTGGGCGAGTACATGGCATCCTGGGATGAGGGCGGCTCCGTGGCCACCCTGGACCCCTCCGATTCGACCCGCAAGAACCTGCAATTCAAGAGCCGGCTGATGCCCACGGAGAAGGTCCTGGCCAACCGCTACAAGACTCTGGGATTCATGGGGAGAGGTGGAATCGGCGCGGTCTACCGGGTCTATGACCTGGAAGATGCTTCGGACAAAGCGGTGAAGATTCTCTATCCGGATCTCTCCCGAAATGAGTTTTTCACCCGCTACTTCATCGACACCGGCAAGCTGCTCTCGCAGCTCGAGAGTGAGCACCTGGTACCCGTCTATGATGCTGGGTACTCATCGGCCCTGCAGGAGAATCACATCGTCATGGCGCACATGCGCGGCGGCTCCTTGGCTGAATTGCTGGAGCGCCGGGAGACGCTGGGGCCACGGGCGACGCTGCGCATCGCAATCTCCCTCCTCAGCGGCATCGCCGCAGTCCACGATGGCGGACTGGTCCACGGCGGAATCCACCCCGGCAACATTCTTTTTGATGAGGCCGGTAGACCCCGCCTGTCAGACTTTGGCATCCTGCGACTGCCCTCCTCGCGAGTCACCAGCTTTCGCCCTTTGGAGCGGCTCCATTCACTACGCTACGCGGCCCCGGAACTGTTGCTTGGGGGACAGGCAGAGGAGCAGAGCGACCTCTATTCAGCGGCCATCGTGGTCTTCGAGATGCTAACAGGACACGTCCCTTCCAAGACTCGTTGGGTGCCACCATCAGACTTGATCTTCCCGATTCCAGAGAAACTGGATTCCGTACTTCGTCGAGCCCTGGCACCGGCCCCTGAGCAACGGTATGCAACCGCGGCTGAGTTTGCCGCCGAGCTGACCTCCATTGAGGCAGCCATGGGACCTGAATACGACGTTGCCGTTACGGCCCGAGCGCAACAATTGGTGGGGCACCTGTGCGACGTACAGCTGGGCCATACCGAACTACTGGACCTCGAACGTGCCGAAAAGATGGAGAGCGGCGATTTCGAAGGGGCTGCCCGGTTGCTGCAACTGAAAGTTGATGAACTGTGGGACATTGAAGAGCGGGTCTACTGGATGCAGGAGTTGGCCGGCCTCTATTTCGAGAAGATGGATATGCCTGGCAAGGCGGTCTCGCTTTATCGGGACTGCCTGGAATTGACACCGGACAATCCGGTGGCGGTGCGTGCCATCATGGGACACTTCGAGCGCACTGAACAGTGGGAGGAACTCTCCGGAGTACTTGAAGAACTGAAAGACCAGACGGATATCCCGGGGCAACGCGCCGAGTACCTGGAGAAGCTGGTGGAGTTGCACCATGCCCGACTCGAAAACGCGCTGACGGCCTCCCGCTTCCTGGAGGAGTTGGTAGAGACCACAGGAGCCCACACCAAGTGGCTCGAACTGCTGGTACAGCTCAAGGAAGAGGCCCATGACTGGGAGGGTGCGGCCAGAGCACTTGAGCATTGGAAGGAAGCGGCCACCGACCCCGCAGACACTGTTGCAATCATGCGACGGCTGGCCGCCATCTATCACCTCGAGCTAGGTAATCATGAAGCTGCCGTGCTGGCCTACGAGCAACTAGTAGGCCTTGGAGCAGCTGACAACACCACTCTCAATGCCCTGCGCAACCTCTACCGCTCCGCCTTCTCGTATGCTGCCCTCGCCCAACTACTTCGCAAGATGGTGCAGGCCGAAGAGTTGCCCGGCGAAAGTCGCATCGAGCTTTATCAGGAATTGGGTGAGATTCTCTCCAGCTACCTGTACAATACTCGGCAGGCCATTGCGGTCTGGGACGAACTGCTGGTCATTGACCCGAGCAACCAGACTGCGCTTTCCTATCTCGAACGACTCTACTTGCGGGAAGGCCAACACGAGTCATATCTTGAGGTACTCAAGAGGAAGGCAGCAGTTACCTCTGACTCGCAGGAGAGGGCGGCTGTGCTCCTCACTGCTGCCCAGGCGCATCTGGAATTCCTGGATGATGCTTCCAGTGCGCGCTTACTGCTGGAAGAGGGTCAGGCGCTTGCCCCCGGCCACCCCGGAATAGAGCAACTGCTGGAGCAGATCTACACTGAGCGAGGCGACACGGACGCACGCTCACAGATGCTGCTGGAGCAGTTGGAGAGGGAGAAGTCCCCTTCGGTGAGGCTGGAGATCCTGCGAAAACTGACGAACCTCTTCCAGGATTCAGGGAACGCTGCCGCTGCCTTTGAAGTCCTGAAGCGAGCGTTTGCTGAAGCTCCCCACGACACCGCAGTTCGCCAGGACCTGGAGAAGACGGCCGGCCAGGCCGGAGAGTGGGAAGGGCTGATAGCCTTCTACATGGAGCGATTGGCCGAGGCAACTGCCGCGCAGGGACGCTATCTGGCCGGGCGCATTGCCAAGCTTTGCGAGGGGCAAATTGAAGATTCGCAGAAGGCTCTCTATGCCCTGGAGACTGCCCTTGAGTTGCAACCGGAGAGCGAGGAGTTGAATCGGAGCCTCCTGGTGCGCTATCGCAAGGATGAACGTTGGCACGACCTTGCCAGCGTGATGATCAACTCTCTGAAAGGGGCCGACGGGGAGAGGCGAGGGGAACTCTTCGAAGAGGTCGCGCTGCTCATCAAGAACCGGCTGGGCAACAAGGAAGAGGGCCGCAAGCTACTTGGGGAACTGGTCATAGCAACCGAGGAAATTGCCGACCCCGAGGCCCTACGGTCGCTCATCGGTGCCTGTCGAGAACTGGAACAGTGGCAGTTGCTGGCAGACGTTGCCAAGCGGCTCCTCGCCGAGGAGAAGGATGAGGCTAAGGCCCAGTTGCTGCGGCTGGACATCGGCAACTCCTACCTTGCCCTGGGGGATCTGGCTCCGGCCCGTGAGTGGTTCGAGGGGGCCCTTGAGAGGACTCCCAACGATGTTGCTCTACAGCAGGCTCTGGAGGAGACCCTCGCCGCTTCCGAAGATTGGGAAGCATTGGCAGCAACCTATAAACGGTTCATTCCCTTCACGTCTGACCCGCAGTTGCGGGCCTCCTACCTGGAGAAAGCTGCCCAGATCGAAGTTGATGTCTTCGAGCAGTTCGATTCCGCCATCGACCTTTATCGGCAACTCGTCACCCTGGTCCCCGATCGGCCTGACTACGGGCGCCGTCTGGCTGAGGTGCTAAAGCGCACCGAGCGTTTCACGGAACTGACCTGGCAGTACGAGCAGATGGCGCAGGGCAGCGACAAGGTCGAGAAGCAGGCTCTGCAGCGAGAAATGGCCGAAGTGCACTACGAGAAGCTCGGCAATCCCGATGCCGCCATCGAAATCTTGCGGGCATTGCTGCGGAATGCACCTGAGGATACTGAGGTTTTCGAGCGAGTACGTCATATCTGCCTGGAAGAGAAGCGATTCGAAACCCTGCTTCGCATTATCGGGGAGCGCACACAGCAAGTCAAAGAGAGCTCCGAGAAGCTGGACTTGAAAGTCGAGATGGCCCGACTGTCTGCTCTGGAGATGGGGCTGCTACCGCCGGCTCGCACCTACCTCTCTGAAGTTCTCGCCGAAGCTCCGCAGCATCGCGCCGCCTATGAACTGTTCCAGGACATTCTGGCGCGGCAGGAGGATTGGAGGGGGCTGGCCGACTTGATGACCAGGCGTTTCTCCAGTCTCGCTGACGAGGCCGAGAAGGTAGCTCTGGGAATGGAACTCGCGACCCTCCAGCGGGACCGGCTGGACCTCAAGGTCGCTGCCGCCGAAATCCTGGAGAAGGTCTGGGAACTGGACCCTGACAACGCGCGGCCGGGACTGCTCCTGGCGAAGACCTACGGAGACCTGGCGCGTTGGGACAAGACCGCATCCTTGCTGGCCATCCTGCGCGAGCGACTTGACCAGTTGGAGGATGACGATACCCGCTCCCTGGTCTTCCTGTCAGCCATGGCCCATGAGGCTCTGCTGGAGCGAGGGAGCGCAATTACCTACTACAGAAGGAGCATCGAACTCGGCCACAGGGTGCTCGAAGCTGAAGAGAAACTGGCCGTGCTGCTGTACATGGATGAGGACTACGAGGCGGCGCGGGAGTTGATGGGACGCCTGACAGAATCAGGCAACCTCAGTGCCGAGCGTACCCGGGAATTCAAAGCCCTTGGTGCCGACATGGATCGCAAGCTCGGCCGCCGCGACAAGTCCCGTGACCACCTTGAAGGGCTCCTGGCAGAGTCCCCCAATGACGCCCGAACCTTGCACAAGCTCCTTGAGTTGTGCCGGGAAGAGGGTGATAGCGAGGGCGAAGCAACTTACCTCGAACAGCTCCTGGAGGTGGACTCCGACCCCGAGCGGCGCTTCCCGCTACAGGTCCGCCTGGGGGAACTCCTCAAGACCCTGCCGGGTCGACTCGAGGATGCTGCCTCGGCCATGGAAAAAGCACTGGAACTGAAGCCTGACTCTAAGGTTGTGGCCATCGGATTGGGGGACATCTACACCCGGCTGGAGCGTTGGGAAGATGCGGCCCAGGCTTTGCTGGAAGCAGAGGAACTAGAAGCCGACCCGACTCGCAAGGCGGCTTTTGCCATGGCTCAGGCTTCACTCTTCATCGACCACGCCCAAGTCCCTGATATGGGTGAGGAGCACCTGCGACGGGCCTTGCAACATGACCCGTCGAAGCTTGACGCCTTCACTCTCCTCGAGCAGATGGCTGTGGACCGCTCGGACTGGGAGGCGCAAAAGGACCTCTATCTGGCTCTGCTGGAGACATTGGGGGACAAGATCAGCAAGGACCTCGGGTACACTCTCAATCTTAATCTCGGGCGCATCCTGCTGGAGAAGTTTGCCGATACCACGCGAGCCATCATTCATCTTGAGGCCGCCAGTTCCTTCAAGCCTGATGAGCTGGAACCAAAACAGTTGGCAGCCAGCCTCTACCTGCAGACAGAGGACGGGGCGGACCGGGCGTTGGTGGCTTACAAAGCTCTAGTGCAGGCCAATCCCAGGGACATCGCGACCTTGCAGCAACTGCGCAAGACCTACGGCAAGATGAAGCGCTACGATGATGCCTGGTACGTGGCCAGCGCGCTGGTGATGCTTGGTGCCGCCAGTGAGAAAGAGAAGGAGTTCTACAAGCGCTTCTCATCGAGTGCCCTGAAGATCAAGCCGCGGGTCCTCGATGCCGAGACGCTGAGAAACACTCTTCTGGCCAAAGAGGAAGAGTGGGAGTTGTCTGAAATCATCAGATTGCTCTTTGAGCGTATGTCTGGCCGGATGCAGTTGCAGACTGCCAAGTCCCTGGGCCTCAGCAAGAAGACGCTGCTGGACGACTCGGAATCGCAGCTTTACGGAAAGCTGGTTTCCACCATCGCCAAGGTGCTGGGGATTCCGCGCCCGCAGACGCACTTGCGGGAGACTTCGGGCTGGTTGGTCAAGGAGGGCTGTTATCCGTCAGTGCTGGCCATGAGTCCAGACCTCCTTCAGCATCGCAAGGGCAAGGCCCTGCGCTTCGAGTTGGCACGCACTCTGAGCCTCTTCCTGGCCGCGCATCAGCCGGTGGGGCTGCTGGACCGTGAAACGCTCCGCCTGCTGTTGGGCAACCTCCTGAAACTGGTGGTGACCTCCTTTCCGGAGCCTCCGGGGGACCCTCGCCAGAACCTCGAACTGCGCAAGGAGATGGAAAAGGCCATTCCCTCAGCAGAACTGGGCAAGGTCCGGGATCTGGTTGGCCAGTTGCGGGACCGCGGCGGCGAGTTGAACATCAAGCGATGGCTGGTTGGAGTTGAGAAGGCTTCCTGCCGCGCCGGGCTGCTCTTCGCCAACGACCTGCCGGTTGCCGTTGAGTTGGTGCAGAACTACCCGGTACACCTTTCCGGGGCAAGCCGGGAAGAGTTGACCGATGACCTGTTGCGCTATGCCGTTTCTGACAAATTTGCAGCTCTGCGGCAAGCGCTGGGAATCACTATCCTTTGAGAAGTCCTTGACAACGCTACTTTCCGGCACAAATTGAGTGCGGCGACTGGCGTCGTCTAAACTTGGCCGCGCGGGTCGACCGCGCATCTACCTGGAGGAAGTGAACATGGCGGGAAAGAACATCATCGACGTGACGGACGGAGAATTCGCCAGCGTCGTCCTGGAAAATGAGAAGCTGGTCATGGTGGATTTCTGGGCGACCTGGTGCGGCCCGTGCCTGGCTTTGGGACCAACCATGGAAGCGCTGGCAGAGGAATACGCTGGACGCGTCGTGGTAACCAAGCTGAATGTTGACGACAATCGGGAGACTGCGGCCCAGCATCGCATCACGTCCATCCCCACCGTCCTCTTCTTTAAGGGCGGCAAAGTAGTTGACCAGGTAACCGGCTCCCTGCCCAAGGGCAAGTTCCAGGAAATCCTCGAGCGACACGTATAAACCACCTCTCAAAGATCCTGCTAGGAAGGGGACGAATTTGTTGGCAAAGGTGGGGCGAGAGTTTTCTCGTCCCTTTCTTGACACCCCCCCCCTCGATGCTAGAATGGCGCCAGTTGTTTGGCATTGAAGGGGTGATCCATGAATAGCATCGTCGTTGAACTATTTGGCCGCAAGATTCCCATCAAGACCCTCGATTCCCAGGAACATATTGGGGAACTCGTCCAGTACATCGAGAGCAAGATGGAAGAAATTGACCCTGACGGCCGACTCCCAGAGATGACCGTTGCTATCCTCACCATGCTCAATCTTGGTGACGACCTCTTCAAGGAACAACAGCGCCTGCGCGAGATGCGCGACAAGGTGCGGACGAAGTCAACTTTTTTGCTGGAAAAGCTCCAGGAAACAAGATACCTTTGCTAGGCTGTGTTTGAGCCTCCTTCGGGGGGATAATATATACGCTGAAAAAGCTAGGCGAAGTAAGACTGAATCTTCAACTCTTCCGGAGTTGACTTTAGTTGGACGGCACAAGCCGGAATAGATAGCGGCTCAGTATTCAAGCCGCGGTGCAAAATCAGGAGAAGCACTGTTCTCGGTTTACTGCGGTCTGACCCACGCGTCGCGATGCGTATAGACTTTCCTCCGAGGTTCACTCAAGCACGCTGGACATGACATTCATGGATTGTAGCGACCACTTGAGGTGATCTGATGACAGTTCTCTACATTATCATCGGCGTCGCCATCGGCCTGGCCATCGGCCTGGGGATTCTCTTTGTCCTGCGCAGAAAGAGCGTGGATGAGGTTGGGGAGGCTGCAGAAAAAGCCTCCAAGCTTCTCAAAGAAGCCGATGTCAAAGCCGAAGCGATTCGCAAAAACGCCGCGCTTGAAGCCCGTGAGATTGAAAGCCGAGCCCACGAATTCGAGAACGATACCAAGCAGCGCAGACTCGAACTCCAGGCAACCGAGCAGCGACTCATCAAGAAAGACGAGAACATTGAACGCAAAGGGGACCTGCTGACGGCCAAGGAATTGGACCTCCAAACTCGCGAGAAGAAGGCCGAGACCAACGAAGAGCGGGCCAAGAAGCTGGCTGAGGACTACGAACGCCTCAACCAGACGGCCACGGAGACACTCCAGCGAATCGCGGGCATGAGCGCAGATGAAGCCAAAACCGCGCTGATTACCGAGATGGTTGGAGAGGCCAAGCTCGAAGCGGCAAAAGAACTGGTCGCCCTTGAAGAGGAGACCAAAGACACCGCAGAAGCAACCGCCAAGAAGATCATCTCTTCGGCACTGAGTCGATACGCCGGGGAGTATGTAGCGGAGCAGGTCGTAACCGTGGTTCCGTTGCCAAACGACGAGATGAAGGGCCGTATCATTGGCCGTGAGGGTCGCAACATCCGGGCCTTTGAAGCCGCTGCCGGGGTCGACCTGATCATCGACGATACGCCCGAAGCCATAGTAATCTCCGGCTTCTCAGCAGTGCGGCGTGAAATCGCTCGCCTGGCTCTCCAGAAGCTGATCCAGGACGGCCGCATCCACCCGACCCGCATCGAAGAAGTGCTGGAAAAGACACGGGCAGAAGTGGACGCGCTCATCAAGCAGGCCGGCGAAAGAGCCACCATGGAACTCAACGTCTACGGCCTGAACCCGGAACTGGTCAAGCTGATTGGGCGCTTGCGCTACCGGACAAGCTACGGCCAGAACGTCCTGGCTCACTCCATCGAAGTCTCATACATGGCTGGCCTGCTGGCTGGAGAGTTGGGACAGAACGTGAAGGAAGCGCGACGCACCGGCCTCTTGCACGATATTGGTAAGGCCGCAGACCAGGAGCAGGAAGGCCCTCACCATGTTATCGGAGCTGCCCTGGCCAAGAAGTACGGCGAATCTCCGGCCGTGGTCGCCGCCATTCAAGCCCACCATGAACGACCCGAGACTGTTCTCGACCACATTATTATTGCAGCCGATGCCATTTCCGGTGCCCGACCGGGCGCTCGACGAGAACTGCTTGAATCCTACCTCAAGCGACTTGAGGACCTGGAGAACATCTCCAAATCATTCAAGGGTGTCGTTGAAGCCTTCGCCTTCCAGGCGGGCCGAGAAATCCGTGTCCTCGTTGCCCCGGACAAGGTCTCCGACGAGCAGCTGAAAGTACTCTCCAACGACATCGCCAAGAAGATCGAGCAGGAACTCACCTACCCCGGCCGCATCAAAGTGGCAGTCATCCGCCAGACCCGCGTCGAAGCCATCGCCAAGTAGCTAGTTAGGAAGAAATCACTGCTGGATTACTGCTGGATTACTGCTGGATTATTACTGCTGGATTACTGCTGGATTACTGCGGTATCAGGCATTTACGCGGCGAATGGCCACGATGGCGAGGAGCATTGAGAGGAAGAGCATGAGGGCAAAAGGATTGCCCGTGGCACCGGTGGTGCAACCGCTCTTCTCGTCCTTGGGTTCTTCCGTGGTAATGTCATCGTCGACATTGCCAGGGACATCGCCGGCAATAACATCCACGCCGATTTCAGCGGAGCAGATGCCTTCACTGCACTGGAAGCCGGCATCACAAGCGCCACAGGTGGCGCCACAACCATCATCGCCGCAATCCTTGCCATCACAAGCCGGCACACAAGCTCCGCACTGCCCAGCGACGCAGGCTTCGCCTTCGGCGCAGTCGCCGCAGCTACCGCCACAACCGTCATCGCCGCAGTCTTTGCCGGTGCAATCAACTTCGCAGGTCGCCTCTTCGCAAGTTCCGTCTTTGCACGTGAACCCAGCCTCACAACCACAGTCGGCAGGACAGGTCGTGCAGGTCTCGCCACCAGCGCAAGCGCCGTCGCCGCACCCCTCAACCGGGTCCGTCGGGCAACCACCGCAATCGCTGATGCAGAGGCCCACGCAGATATCGTCATACTGCGTGTCGCAGCAGTATGCATCGATTTCACAAACACAGGCCTCGCAGTTGCAACCACCGCAGCCCGGGCCCTCTTCAACCTGACAGCCGGGGCCGCCATGGCAAGCGCCGTCAGTGCAGGAGGCACCTTCGGGGCAGGATCCGCAGTTCCCACCGCAGCCATCATCACCGCAACTCTTGCCGCCACAGTCTGGTTCGCAGGCCACGCACTCGCCGCCCACGCACTTCTCGCCAGGGGCACAGGCCGGGTCACAGCCGCCGGTCAACCCACAATCGAGGGGGTTGGCGCCGGACGGATCCTCTGAGCCATCGGTGCCACAGTCGTAGAAGTCCCCTTGCCAGCCGCAGAACTCATTGCCACCGCCAACGCAGTCGATGCAGAAGAGACTACCATTGTCGCACCACATGACACGGCCGGTCTCATCGCAGCAGCCTTCATAGGTCAGGCCCATGCAATCGTCGCTGCTGGGTTCATTGGGGCCGAGGCATTCCGCAGGCCCGGTAGACTCGACGCAAACGCCCGCCGCACAGCCAAAGCCAGCAGCGCATTCGCCACAGGACCCACCACAGCCATCGCTGCCACATTCCTTGTCGGTGCAATCCGGCACGCACTCCACGCACTCTCCATCCTGGCAGATCTCGCCGTCGGCGCAGGGAGGATCACAAATCGCACCACACTGCTCTGTGAAGTCCGGGCAAGCAGAGCAGATATCTTCACAGCAGTCGCCATACTCGAAGCAGAGTTCGTCGCAGAAGCAACCGAAAGGTGAGGAGCCGCCGCAAGAGCCGGCGCAGGTGGCCTCCGAGCAAATCCCCTCTACACAGGCCAACTCTCCCTCGCACTCCCCGCAATTGCCGCCGCAGCCATCGTCGCCACATTCCAGACCGTCGCATGACGGGGTGCAGCATTCGCCGGCATAGCAGACGTCGCCATCCGCCTCACAGGGGCAGAGCCCCTTGCAGCCGTTGTCAGAACAGGGACCGTCCTTGCAGACGGGAACGCAGGTGGAAAGGCAGATGACCTTCATGGTGAAGGCGCCTTCGGCCCCACCGAATCCATCAACAACGAAGAAGTAGGAACCACCGGCGGTCACATCCACTTCAACTTCATTATTATGACCGTCAAGGCAGTCCATGGTCGTGCAGGCACCGGCAAGGGCAAAAATATCAAGGTCGCCGGCCCCTTCATACTCAATAGAGACAACGACATTGTCCGTGGTCACGCCGTCGGGCAGATAGTCCACGTTGAACTGGTAGCCAATCTCGGGGCCGCTCTCGTCCCACGACTCGCAAGAGTACCCGTCGAGCACACTGGTGGCCCCTACGGTGGTCCCTTCAACGACATCGTCACAGGCGATGGGCAGAGCCGCCAACTGGCAAGCCGGCAGGTCTTCACAAGTGGAGTCCTCACAGGCCTGACCCGGGCCGCATTCACCACAGCTACCGCCGCAGCCATCATCACCACACGCCTTGTTGGCACAATCGGGAGTACAGCACTCACCAAAAACGCAAACCTGATTCTCGGTGCATTCGGGGTCGCACCCGAAGCCGCAGTCCTTGGGATTGTCGCCCGAGGGGTCGGCTGGGCCGTCCGCCGTGCCACAGTCGTAGAAACCAGCATCTGGACTCCAGCCACATTGCGGATTGCCGGCAGCACAGTCGATGCAGAAGAGCTGGCCGTCCTGGCACCAGACAACACGGTCCACATCGTCACAACAGCCGATGTCCGTCAGACCAGAGCAATCCGTACCGCTGGCCTCGTTGAGGCCCAGGCAATCATCCGGATACTCCGCCAGCGCGGGGGCGGCCATCAACATCAGGGCTGCCAGGGTCAATAGAGCACGCTTTCCCATCATTTCAATCCTCCAGGTTTGGAATCCGCCGCGCAAACTCACCTGTGCGCCTAGGATAATCAATAAAGATTTCGGGGCTTATCTTACTTAGGGGGGTGACCTTGTCAAGAGTCAGCTAGACTACCGCGCGACGACGCCACGCCAGCATCATCAGCGCGGCGAGAACAATCAGTATGAGGGACGCAGGATTACCTCCTTCAGCCGAGGAGCAGTTGCCACTCTTCTTGGGCTTCTCGCCGACGACGTCAGCATTGCCGGCGGCATCAGCCCCCTGGAGGTCCGCCTCGCCCGCGGCATCAGCAACATCGGCACCGGTAGTAGCATCGGGGCCAGAAGTCGGAGTGCAAACGCCCGCCGCACAGTCTTCTTCTGCGCCACAATCCCCGCACGAGCCCTCGCAGCCATCGTCACCGCAATCCTTATCGGTGCAATCGGGCAGACAGGCGATCACGCAAACGCAGTCCGTACAGTCAGCAGACGCCCCACAATCGCTGTCCAATTCACACTCTTCACCGACATCAATTACTCCATTACCGCAGAGTTCAACCGGCACGCAGGCACCATCCACACACTCCTCTTGCGCGCCACAGTCGCCGCAGGAACCGCCGCAACCATCATCACCGCAGACCTTGTCGGTACAATCGGGGTCGCAGGGGCCGACGCAGAGACCAGCTTTGCACTCTTCTTCGTCCCCGCATTCACCACAGCTGCCACCGCAACCATCATCGCCGCACTCGAGACCATCACAGCCGGGAACGCAGTCCACGCAGACCCCAGCGTCACAGAGTTGCCCGGCCTCACAGGCGCAATCCTTGGTGCAGGAATCACAATCCTCGTCTCCGTTGCAGAGAAGATCCCCGCAGAATGGCTCAGGCTCCGGGCACCCGCCGCAACTGTCAACACATTCACCAACGCACATATCGTCCCACTGCGAGTCACAGCAGAAGGCATCCATTGCGCAGACACAAGCCTCACACGGACAACCGCCACAGCCTGGCTGCGGCGACACCTCGCAGCCAACCACGGCGCAGAGGCCGCCCTGACAGACGAGTCCGTCGGGACAAGAACCGCATTCCCCACCGCAACCATCAGCACCACAGTTCTTGCCGGCACACTTGGGAACGCAGACCACACACTCGCCACCAACGCACTTCTCGCCATCGCCGCACGGCGGGTCGCACGTGGAGCACTCAAGGGGATACTCGCCGCTGGGGTCGCCGCCGGGTTCAATAAGATCGGGGGGGCCGCAGTAGTAGCCTGCGGGGTAGGTGAAATCACCGATGTACCAACCACAAATATTGTCCTCGAGGGTGCCGCAGTCGAGGGCGAAGGTCTCACCCTCCGCACAAGCATAGAGCACCTCCTCCTGGCAACAGCCAATCTCTGGAACACCCATGGCACACATATCCGGGAGGCAGGCCACACCGTTATTAAGAGTCCCGCAGACCTCCCCGTTGGGACACGTGCAGTCTTCAGCGCATGAACTGCAATTCTCGCCAACCGCGGCCTCACAAGAACCATCGCCACAATTGGAAAGGTCGGCGCAACCGCCACACTGGTCAACGCACTCGCTAACGCAGAGGCTGTCCCAACTGTTCTGGCAGCACCACGAGTCCATGGCACAGACGCAGGCTTCACAGGGGCACCCGCCACAAGTAGGTGTGCCGGAGGTGATGCAGCCTGGAGCATCCAGGCAGACACCATCAACGCACGCACCAATATCACAGAAGCCGCAACTGCCGCCGCAGCCATCATCCCCGCAAATCTTGCCCTCGCAGGAGGGAACGCAACACGCCCCGCCAAAGCAGACTTCCTCTTCAGAGCCGCAGGGGCAAACAGCGCCACAGCCATCTGACTGACAACCCATTTCCGCATCGCATGCCGCTACACAACAGGCGCCATCCCAGCAAACTACGTCCTCGGAATCACAGGGGCAGACGCCGCCACAGCCGTCGGGCTGACAGCCCG
>CALGBT010000653.1 GCA_937884235.1 uncultured Pseudomonadota bacterium | reverse complement strand
TACCCTCAAGAACTTATCGATTGAACTCTGAGGGAGATTTCTCGGAATATCCATTGCCTCCGTAAGACTTCTCAGAACATTAGCATTCGATCGACGACTACCATGGCTATCTGGTATCGAACACAAGAATCATATTCAGGGAAGAAAGGAATTGCTGTTGTCTTCTACGGGTCTGGAACTTGGGTGACTTTGATTCCTGGCAACGCCGGATCACCTGACGGAACGGGCCATCCCACCTTACGAACCGTGGGGGGTGGGGGACACGGCGGCCACTTGACACCCTCGCGAATGATGGGGCCATCCGTGAAGTCATCGTCTCCTCCTTCCGGCCCCAGGAACCAACTGGCACCGACCCAGTCGCAGTCGTACTTGGAAGCAATCATCATGGTCTTCCAGGCACCCTTCCTGTTTCCTGACGACAACTGCGCCAGGAAGACAGTAAAAAGCTGATCGCACTTGTCCATACCAGCAAAGATGTGATTAGTCATTTCATCCTCCCTAGCTTCCAGCCGAGTTGCGTTTAAGGAGTACCTTGATTGTCGGACGACCATCGTATGCCGCAGACGCATTCCCCACCTTGAAACGAAGCCAGTTGTACATTGGTATGGCGTCGTCGTTGCGGATGAGGAAGGTCTGAGTTTGATCGGAGGAAAAATCAACTGTCCCGTTTGTGCAGTCGTCCCAGGATGCCTCATCGTCTGGGTCCATTGAAGTCTGAATCTTGAGAGACGGGTTGTTGGCGTCATCCATTCTGCAGAAGATGACGGCGGTATCAAAATTGCCCACCTGCAAATACAATTTCGTGTCGCATGTCTCCCATCCGCTGGTACCTGAACTGTAAAGTTTCCCTTGCACCCAATCCACGAGTAGGTTGGCCATTGTGATATCTCCATTCTTCTACGTTTCAGATTCTACTGGCGGGATCCCTCCCCGCCGATCAATTAGGCTAAGCTAAGGATCGTTCCTGTGTCAAGAACGTAATTGTCATTGTTTACTATCTCTCAAGAAGTTCTAGGGCGATCATACAGGACAGTGGAGTCCTGATGCAAAGCCGTGAAAAAGGGGTGAGAGATGGCAAGGAGCGAGAATGGCAAAGGTCGTGTGAAGCGGTACAGCCGCGAGGTCAAGGAGGCCGTCATAGAGGAAGTGCAGCGGACGACCATCGAGGCAGCGGAGGAAAGCTGGGGTATTCCCCATCGGACTGTGGCGTACTGGTACGTCAGGCGCGGCCGGTCGCGCGGCGATTCAGGTGCCGCAAAACGGCCATTTGAAGCCACACCTCCCGAACTAGCGGAGATTCTTGGTACGTCGGTTGCCACGCTCGTGGAGATGGAAGCTGGCGAGGCGGTTCGGCACAGAGTCACCCTGGCCCTGCCGGAGTTGGATGTGTCACCTCCCAGGCGTGGCCGGAAGCCTCGAAAGAGGAGCGACGGGTAGTCAGCGGGACGACCATAACCTTTTGTTGCCGGGCATAATAGAAAGTTGCCTTGCCGGGTTTCAGGCAACGTAACTGCATTTTTTGCCGGGTTTTTCTTGAGGGCTACGGTAGGTGCCTTACATGCGCGCGCATTTCGGGCCTTTGGTAGTGTGTTAGGAACTACGGTCGTCGTTGGATCCTCGATCCGATTCATCAGTCCTTGCCGGAAATGCTCTCCTCGATCGCGCAATCGCGGTTCTGACGGCGTTGACTTTCATGTCGTTGGCCTTGGCTACCCGGTCCAGAATGACATTCTTCTTGGGTTTGGAAGCAGCGAGCATCAGACGGTACTTGGTGGCCCCGCCCTTCCACTCCTTGCATACTTCGTTGACGAGCGTCCAGATAGAAAAGCTGCCCTGCCCGACTTTCGCTTCCAGGCGCCGGAAGTACTCCGATGTGCCAAATCCCTTCTCTGTTTGCGATTCCCTCAGCTTCTCCCCGACTTTCCGGCGAATGGCATTCAGCACTTCCCTCGCAGCGTGGTAGTCGCGAGTGCCGGGGTGCGTTGAAGCATCCTGGATGTTGATGACCAACTCTATGGCGAGTTCTCGCTTAACCAGGCGGTCAAGGGCACGGCCCAGCAAACCAGGCACGCGGCGGCGTTCCTTTTCCCAAAGACGCGAGAGGGCCTCCAGTGCCGCCGGGTCCCTCCGCTGCAGCGCGGTCATGATGCTCTCCAACACCCATGCAAACTCGTCAGAGACCTGCCCGACCGACTCAAGGTAGCGAGGAAACGCGGAGAGGAACAAGAGCCCCAGAGAGCCAAGCTCGTCCTCAATGAGGTCTCGATTGACATGGGATCTTCTGGCTCCCGGGTACCGACTTTCGAACGCGGCTAAATCTTCCGGAGTGAATGTTGTAGGGGTGACCTGGCTGAAGCTCAGCGCCCGCTTGCAAAGGCGGTAGCGCAGGCCGAGTTCGGCTGCGATCAGCTTGCCAGCCTCGTCTGCAGGGCTGTGAGTTAACGTGCTCCACGACATCTCAGGGTTGAGAGGGCATTTGTCCATGTGCATCGACTTCAATACTGCCTTCGGTAGTTTCATCCTCACCGCCCCCGCAGGGAGCACTACGCCACCGTCCACATGACGGTAGCCCTTCCTGGCCCTGACATTGGGAATCTCCCTTTCCTTTCTCGGCATGATTGACCCCTCCATTCGGTATGTCCTAAATGATTCATTTGGAGTTCCGGCTAGCGTCACTTTGAGAATGGACCGCCATCGTGACCCCTTGTAATGTCACCATTGAGCAGGACTTTGGCCTGCTCTTGGATTATACGATAGCAGATTCATTGAGCCAAGGAGGGCTATTTGTGACGGCAGGCAGACTTTGGACGGCATTGGAGTTGGCGCAGCACCTTGGCTTCTCCTATTTCACGTTGGTGAAGTGGGCGGCGGCCGGGCTTCTACCGAGCATCAAGATGGGCTCACGCTGGCGGTTCGACCTTGGAGAGGTGATGGCCGCGTTTGAGGATGGCACATTCGCCAGGAAGCGGGAGGAACTGTCGGCTCAGCGGAGTCTGGCAGAGCAGGTGCGTAGGTCAACCAACAACCGAAGGAGAAAGGGATGAAACTCTCATGGGAACAGTTTGCAGCGCTATTCGGACGGCTGGCGGTGGAGCCAGGGGACGAGCTTGTTATCAACGGAGAGGATTTTGAGGTGACCCGGATTGAGCCGGACGGTGTCACCCTGGAAGTCGTGGAAGTCGTTATTGTGGAAGATGACAGCATCCCCGAATAGCGAAGTTGGACAGGCCATGGCGCTGGGCCGCGGTGGCAATTGCGGGTGCCGGGAGGTCACTTCCCGGCACTCGCAGGAAGTGCCCTGCGGAATGGCAGGGGAACGCTGGAAGTATTTGTTTTTGCTGGACTTTCTAGGCTGTCTAGGTATACTAGAAGACCTGGATAGTCTAGGCAGTCCAGACTATCTGGCGTTCTTTGACAAGCTGGGTTTTCGGTTTCGGCCTCGCAGACGCTGGAGGTAGCACGATGGGCGTCTACAAGCGAGGGAAGACATGGTGGATAGATTACTATGACCCGCACAGACGGCGTGTGCGGGAACCCGTAAGTACAAATCGACGAATGGCAGAGACGGCGCTGGCCAAGGTCAAGGTGGATATGGCTGAAGGGCGCTACCTGGACAGAGTGAAGAAGGTCGAGGAGTTGACCTTCGCCGAGGCTGCCGAGGAGTTTCTGATTTGGAGCCGCGCCAACAAGCGGTCATATGCACGGGATGAGTTATGCGTGCGGCATTTGAAGAGGCGCCTTGGTGATCCGCTTTCGAGAGGTGTCAGTCCGCTGGACGTGGAGCGGTACAAGCGAGTGCGGATCAAGGAGGGGGTTACCGGGCGGACGGTCAATATCGAACTGGCCTGCCTCCGCAACCTCTTCAACAAGGCGATCCGGTGGGGCTATGCAGAGTCCAATCCGGTGGCCGGAGTCAAGAAGTTCACTGAAGACAACAGCCGGGTCCGGTTTCTTGCACGGGAAGAGGTGCAGAGCCTTCTGGATGCCTGTCCTGACAACGTCCGGCCCATTGTTGTGCTGGCCCTCAATACGGGAATGCGCAAGGGC
>CALGBT010000652.1 GCA_937884235.1 uncultured Pseudomonadota bacterium | reverse complement strand
CACTGACCCTCCCCAAGCAACGCCTCACCAGCCTCCGCCAGCGCGCTCCGTAGTGCCGCGATGGGCACAGAACCGATTCGACCCACCCGCCAGGCAGCATCATAGATGAGCAGGGTCGAAGGAACCCCCGCCCCGGAACCGGCCCACTCGACGGCACCGTCGGTACCCGCCAGCAACTCCGGTGCCACCTCCTCCAGCCGCTGGGGAGGTGGTTGTCCCGTCAGGTTGGCCGAAGTGCTGAGCAACAGTCCCCCTGCCGCCACAGCCAGCGCCTGTGCAACTGGATGAGCACTGACTCGCAAAGCGATCCCCCCGCCCGCGCCCAAGAGATGTTCCAGGTGTCGGCTGGATGGAGGCAAGACCAGGGTCAGCCCCCCCGGCCAGAACCTCTCCACCAGCACATTCAGTCCGGGAACCGGCAGAACATACTCGCTGACAATTTCTTTGCCAGACGCGAGAACCGGCACCGGCCTGGGCTCCCGGATTCCCTTGGCGGCCAGCACGCGCGCATACGCGCGCGGGTCCAGCGCCGCCCCACCAACCCCCCAAAGGGTCTCCGTCGGGTAGACGACTATGCCACCTTGCGCCACCAACTCAACGCCACGGAGCAAACTCAGAGCCATAGCCCCATTACCTCTGGCAGAGTCTCCACCAGTTCCGATGCCAACAGCCCATTGATACCGCTTCGCCCAGCCACGACCTCACCACAATGACCGTGCAGGTGCACCGCAATCACAGCCGCCTCCCAGGGTCCCAGCCCCATGGCCAGGAAGGCCCCGACCATCCCGGTCAAGACGTCCCCGGAGCCAGCCTTGGCCAGGGCCGGGGTCCCCGAGAGATTGATGGCGGCACGTCCGTCCGGAGCGGCAATAACCGTGTGCGCACCCTTGAGCACCACCGTGACCCCCCTGCCCACCGCGGTCTCCCGCGCCACTGCCAGGCGATCTTCCGCAACCTCGGCAACCGAAATTCCTAGCAGCCGAGCCATCTCTCCCGGATGGGGCGTAATCACCAACGGCGCCGAGGCCCCCTCAAGAAACTCCGGGTGCCCGGCAAATGCAGTGAACGCATCGGCATCGATTACCGCCGGCAGACCGCAATCCGAGACAATGAAGCGGACCAAATCAAGGGCCTCAGGACAGATGCCGACGCCCGGGCCCACAGCCACCGCAGTCTTCCCAGGCAGCAACTCCAGTAGATCTCCGGTCGGATTCCCATCCCAATCGAGGGCCTCAACCATCAAGTCTGGGGAGAGCCCCTCAAGTTGCTTCCTGATTCCCACTTGAGTTGCCACGGTGCAAAGACCGACGCCAGCTCTCAGTGAGGTCCGGCCTGCCAGCAACGCAGCCCCAGACTTGCCCGGAGACCCGGCCACCAACAGCAGATGCCCCTGCCGATTCTTGTAGGTGCTCGCCTGCCTCACTGGCAAACGGGGCAATGCGTCAAAGCCATCGAGCAACAACACGCCCGGTGACTTCTCCACCAGGGAACGGGGCAGCGAGATGTCCACCACTCGAACACTCCCTGCATGTTGTGCCCCGGGATAGTGCATGAGACCAAGCTTGGGCAGCCCGAAAGTGGCCGTGATGTCAGCGTTAAAAGCGGTGCCAAGCACCACCCCCGCATCGGCGTGAACTCCGGTAGGGATGTCGACTGCAAAGCGCAAGGCAGGGTAGCCGTTGGCCCACTCCACCAGTTCTCGATAAACACCCCGCAACTCAGCTTCACCGCCCGTCCCCAACAAAGCATCACAGATTGCATTGAACCCCGGTCCCGACTCCTGCGGCAGGGGACCACCGTGTTGCAACGCAACAATCTCGATGCCCATGGTCTGCGCGATGCTGAAGTTGGTTCGGGCATCCCCCGCCAACTCCTCCCCGGCCCGGGTGGTCCAGATGACAACTGAGTGGCCCCGATTGTGCAGATGGCGAGCGATGACATAGCCATCCCCCCCGTTGTTGCCCGGCCCACAGAGTACCAATACTCTAGCATTGGCCCCGGGGAGATGCTCCATGAGCAACTCACTAGCCTGTCGCCCCGCGTTCTCCATGAGGATCAAACCGGGGATCCCGAAATCGTTGATGGCGCTGCTGTCGAGCGCTCTCATCTGAGCTGCCGTGACCGCCTTCATCGTAGTCCTCAACTGGTGAGTTGCAGCATC
Source organism: uncultured Pseudomonadota bacterium (assembly GCA_937884235.1). Classification (GTDB taxonomy): domain Bacteria; phylum Myxococcota_A; class UBA9042; order CAIXZC01; family CAIXZC01; genus CALGBT01. Next base: position 3,129 of record CALGBT010000652.1, on the reverse strand, counting down.
TCTTCTACAGCCTCCTCGATGCCACGCAAGATCGCCCGGGCAATAATGCTATGACCGATGTTCAGCTCCTCGATCTCTTCAATCGCCGCGATGGGCCCGACGTTGGAGTAGTCCAAGCCGTGGCCGGCAGCCACCTCAAGTCCCATCTCCACCCCCAGCCGGGCCGCCTCCTCAATGGCCTCAAACTCAAGGTTCCGCTCATCTTCCGTAGTCGCATCACAGTAGCGACCGGTATGCAGTTCGATGGCATCTGCACCCACCTCGTGGCTCGCACGGATCTGCTTGGCGGCAGGCTCAATGAACATCGAAACGGCAATGCCAGCCTTCTGCAAAGCCGCCACAATGGCTTTCAAGCGCACCTGCTGGCCAGCCACATCCAGGCCCCCTTCAGTAGTCCTCTCTTCTCTGCGCTCCGGCACCAGAGTAACCCGGTCCGGCCCGATTTCCACGGCAATGCCAACCATCTCATCGGTGGCTGCCATTTCCAGGTTGAGGAGGGTCTGCACCGTCTCCCGCATAAGCTGCAGGTCCCGGTCAACGATGTGCCGCCGGTCCTCCCTGAGATGTATGGTTATCTGATGTGCCCCGGCCCGCTCGGCTAGCATGGCTACGAAGACCGGGTCCGGATACATCGTATCACGAGCGTTGCGGATGGTGGCCGCATGGTCGACATTTACGCCTAGACGCTTCCCAAACATGGTGCTCCTCCTCTGGTATCACAACGGCTTACTACCTCCCTGCTTATCCAACAGGGCAGAGACAAAAGTCAATAGATGGAGCAGACCCTTCTCCACTGCTTGACAGCTATTCCCGCTATTGATACTTTGGAGGCTCTGGCAGAGGGAGAGGTTCATGAGCGCAGCCAAGAAGAATGACTCCAGCAAGGCAGATGACGGCAAGCAATCGCAGGACGCCTGGGAGCCGGAACATCTCTTTGAATCCGACCGGAAGGCCGGAGAAGGGGTCGGCATCGTCGAGTCGCTGCAACAGCAGGCTGACAACCTCAGGACCCAGCTGGCCCGTACGCAGTCCGACTTCGCAAATTTGCGTAAGCGGAGCAGGGACGAACAGGCCCGCACTATTATCTACGCCAACGAATCTCTGGTCAACCGGCTGCTCCCCATTCTTGACGACTTTCAGCGTGCGCTCTCTGCCAACAACGGCAACGGCAACAACGGCTCTCGGGAATTCGCCGAGGGTGTTGGCATGATCCATGACCGTTTCCTGCAACTCCTGACCAAGGAAGGACTGGAGCCAGTCCCCACCGACGGAGTGCGGTTCGACCCCTTTATTCATGAGGCGGTCTTGACCCGCACAGAGGAAGGCGCAACCCCTGGTTCGGTTCTGGAAGAGTGCCAGCCGGGCTACCTTTTTCATGGCCGGCTACTGCGCGCCGCACAGGTGGTCGTGGTGCCTGGCACTCCCCCCCCCAATAAAGAGACCCCAGAGCCCGTGCCTCCAGTTGCGCCTGAGGTCGAGGTCGAAGTCGAGGTCGAAGTCGAAATTGACACGGCACCGCCGTACCCGGTCCCCGATGTCTTTGACGTTGAACTGACCGATGAGAAGACCCACCCTACGGTGGACCCCCTAGAAGAGTTGGTGGAAGCCGATGCAGACCCCGCTCCTCTCCTGGGAGAAGCTGACGACGCCAAGGAGATTTCGGAAGAGAGTGAGAGTACTTTTGTCAGCGCCCCTCCCGCCGCGGCCGATTGGGAGATGGACGAGAACCTGCTCGAGGACTTCGACGACGACACATAATCTCATGCCACGCCTTGCCCTACAGCCCCTCCAAAGAACCGCTACAAGTCACCACATTTGGCTTCCCCACCCCGCATGACCATGGTACACTGGCTGTTGATGGGAAACGCTGCTCAGCCCTTTCGTCGTACACCAATGGCCCATGACAGGTCGTCTGCCCAGAGATCTTCAGGAAAGGCCGAACCAGTTAGGAGGATATGGTATGAACATTGATTTGGTTGCCAGGGATGTGGTCATCAATGAAGAGGTCCATGGTCGGGTGGAGCAAAAGCTCGAGCGCATCATGGAACGAACTCAGATGGAAACTCCGGCCCGAATTACCGTGGAAAACAACAAGGGACGTTATGTGGCTTCCATCACGCTGCACGTCAAAGGACGCGAGATCGTAGCCCAGGCGGAAGAGAAGAATATGGTGGCAGCCATCGACGAAGCCATTGAAAAGGCTGACCGACAATTCAAGAAGCATCAGGAGAAGATGCAGACCAAACGCTAGCCCCCCTGCCGCCTCCCGAGACGTACTCCCATAAGCGACCAGCCCAGCAAAAGCAAGAGCGTCAAAACAGGCCCGACAGCAGTCCGGTCAGTAGCCGCACAACCGCCGCCACCAGAAGACTTCGGCGGCTCCGGCAAGGGCACCTCTTGGGCCACCGCCGCGTAACCAAAGGTACACTCGCCGCCGTTGCCCCAGAAGCACAGGCCACTCAAACCGTCACCGGCGAATGAACCGGTACAGTTGTAGGCCAAACCTCCCTGGGCAAAAGAAAAAGCCAACCCCGTCTTGGTCACCTTGGCTCCGGGGTGGCCACCGGAATCTGGCGCCATCCCCACCAGCAGCGCGGCGCACCCCTCCTGTTTGACCAGGAAGACGGCCCCCAGCATTTCGCAGTCGTTCTGCAACCCCTCGTAACGTGGGGCAAGGCTCGTACAAGTTGAGGGTGCTTCAATGTCAGGCACACTCAAACCATCGATGCTCAGCGCGACATCGACGAAAATGCCGCCTGAGTCACCGCTCACGACATCACCCTCACGGGGCTCGGGCACCTCCACACCACCCGGTTCAAATGGGCAGCTCTTGTACTCGGCCGACCCGGTCTGGACACAGTCGGCCACGGCCGCTGCGGCATTTGTGCCACAGGTGTTGTGGTCCTGGTTGGCGCTGCAATCGAACCCCTGAAGTTGCTTACCATCGCACCAGTAGACCCAGCTCCCGGCACAACAACCTGAGTAGTCGACACCCTGGCACTCAGCGCTGGTCGTCGATGGGCACTCCAGGGGATGGTCCAGATCGGGATCGGCCCCGCCCGTCGTCTCGCAATCATAGAATCCCTTGTCTGCATTCCACCCACACTGGGGAATCTTGGTGCAGTCGAG
>CALGBT010000651.1 GCA_937884235.1 uncultured Pseudomonadota bacterium | reverse complement strand
GGCTATGCATCCCGGGCGGCGGAGGTTCATTGGCTGCTCAAGGATGGTGGGCTGTCGGCTTACCCCCGGCTCCCCTTTCCCCCTCTGGTCTTCCTTGTGACCCACCTCTGCTTCTCGCTCTTCGGCGTCTCCATCGATGTTGCCCGGTACAGCCAGCAACTCTTCACCGTGGTCTTGATTCCGTCCGTTTTCTACATCGGGCTCAAGGTGGCGGGAAGAAGAGTGGGACTGCTGGCAGCGGTAGTTGCAGCCTCGTCGCCGCTGGTCCTAAACGTCTCTCGGGGCTACTTCCTCGATTACGGACAGACGGCATTCACGGCTCTGGCTTTCGCCTGGTTACTCGCCACGGACCGTTTTGCGCAGCGCAGCTGCGCCGTTGCTCTAGGCGTAGTAATCGGCTTGGCGATGCTGACCAAATGGTCCGCCCTCTTCTTTCTGGTGGTGCCGCTGCTCCTCTTCATTGGGCCAGCGGTACCCGGCGTGCTGCGCAGCCTCAAGGGACGCCTCCTGCTGGCGTGGAGTGTGGGCTATCTGATTGTCACCGTGGTCCTGGCAAACCTCCTCGTCGGTGCGCGCCTGGCCGCGGCAGGTACGGCCACCGGTCTCGTCGAATACTCGCTGTATGTCCTGGTGCCAGGTATCCTCTACCTCGCCGGCGTCGTGGGAATCGTGCGCACCGGCGGGCGAATCGTAGCCAGTTCTCCGGAGGCGCGCTTGGTCAACTTTCTTCTGACCATGACCATCGCCTTCGTCCTCTTCGCCAGTTGGGCCGTCTGGTCAGTTGACTCGCTGATTGCCAAGGCCATCCTCGATGCCAGCCCGGCAACCAGTTCGACGAACATGGCCCGGGGCCTGTTGGCGGTGCTCTCCAATCACACCGCCTTCGCCCTCCCGCTACTGTTAGGCGGGTTCGTCATCACGCTACTGCCCGCAGAGCGCACTATCGAGAAGCTCGCCTGGCCGCTGAACCTGGTCCTGGTGTTGCCTGCATTCCTCTTCCTTGGGGCCCATCCCGCCCCACGCTACTCGTTGGCATTGGTCATCTGCACGGCGGTCGTGGTGGCCCGTCTGGTACTCTTCTCCAGGTTGCGTTGGTTGCGCAACACGGCGACGGTTCTGGTGGTGGTGCTGTCCGCCATCAGCCTTTTTGGCTGGGCTCTTCCCGCCACCGCTCCACTGGCCGAGGTTCCTCGAGATCACTGGGAGTTGCTGCTGCACAACAACCGCCTGGGGATGGAGATTCTGGTACCTGAACGGCCGGCCTCCACGGTCGATTGGCGCGACCGTACGCTGCGCCCGGCATGGTCGAAAGGAGAGTCGTCCCGGGATGGCCAACTCTACGTGCTCTTTCAACTCGACATGGCTCGGGCGGCGCAAATTCTGGCCGAGTGGGACCAGTCCCGGATTCTCAGGGTCAACCACTTGAACCTGGTTGACATGGAGGCCTGGTTCCTGCCCTCGGTGAGTCCCCGTGACACGCTCCTGGAGCAAACCCTGGCTCGAGGACGCACCAGCGCATCATTGACTCTGGGCGACAAGGTTCTCGGGATGTCGTTGGCTGAGATGACGGGCAGCAATCGAGCCTTTGCCGTTTTCAATGGAGGCCTTGTACCGGAACATCTACTGGTGCTGAAGGCCCACCAGTTCCTGGTCCTCCACGACCACAAAGTGGACCTGGAACTCGTTATGGACGCCCTGGTCGAGCAGTTCGGGGCCCCGCCTCAGCGCCGGTTGTCATGGGACTCGCTGCTGGGCTATCAGGTTACGCTGTGGCAGTTCCCGTTGACCGCAAGCGAGGCCCAGGGCGAAAGGCTCCCGTTGCTGCGGCGCCTCGCCGACCCCTTCCACTGGCGACGGGGCCGGGGCCTCCTGGGTCCGCAATAGCCCCCATGTAGCGCCCGCTCCAACACGATGGGGCACGGGCACAGCATCTTGCGACTTGTCAAACTGAGGAAATTGTCGGACTATGCGTCCGGCAGGACCACTGGACCGGGTTGGACGACGGTCTCCCTGATTGAGAGACGCAGACGGCAAACACAACAAAGAGTAAGGAAAGATGACTGTTCACATACGAGAAATGATTGTTGACGACATTCCTGCGGTGTTCCATCTAGGGGAGCGGCTGTTCACTGCGGAAGAGGTGCAGAATCTTCATCGCACCTGGGACGAATATGAAGTCCTCACCCTTTTTAGTACTGAGCGTGAACACTGCCTCGTGGCCGAGGACGAAGAGGAAACCGTGGTGGGCTTTGCCCTGGGCACGACCATCGAGAAGCGGAAATCCTCGTGGACCTACGGCTACCTCCTTTGGCTGGGCGTCGACCCCGAGAACCAGCGCGAAGGACTGGCACAACGCCTCTTCCGCCAGTTCAAGCAACGGATGGCCGCGGCCGGGGCGAGAATCCTCATGGTGGATACCCAGGCGAGCAATGAAGAAGCCCTGGAGTTCTTCCGGAAGCAAGGCTTCGACAGCCAGGAGAAGCATGTCTTTCTCTCCCTCAACATAGATGATGAACGAAGGGATCTGGAGGACCGTGAAGCTCACCGCGTCGGGCGGCAAGTTGGCGGCCGGCCCCGCAATGGGAAGCGTTAGCCATGTCCGACCGTAAGCCAGTAATCAATCGTAGCCGCCTCGCACAGCTTCTCCGGAAGATGATCAACATCTACAGCCCATCGGGCAAAGAGGGTGACCTCATCGATTACCTGGAGGGGTTCCTTAAGCGCCATGGCCTGCCGGTAATGCGCCAGAAAGTTGATGAGGAGCGTGACAACCTCATCGTTGAACCGGACGAAACCGAGCCCGAGTTGGTCTTCGTGGGCCATGTGGACACGGTGGAGGCCTTTGACCTCGAGCAGTACTCCTACGAACGTGACGGCGACGAAGTGCAGGGACTAGGTTCCGCAGACATGAAGGGCGGCTGCGCTGCCATGATCGAAGCCTTCGTCAGTCTCTGGGAAGCTGGTGATCGGGACCTGCCGGTGGCTCTGGCGCTGGTGGTTGGAGAGGAGGATTCGGGTGATGGGGCCCGTCGGCTGGTCCGGGAGTTCCAGTTTTCTAACGCAATTGTCGGCGAGCCCACCAGCCTCCAGCCCTGCCTCTCGCATTACGGCTATCTGGAGGTCCAACTGATTACTGAGAGCAAACAGGTCCACGCCTCGCTGGCTCGCGAGGCCCACGGCGCCGTGGACGGGATGCTCCATCTCCTGCTGGCCTTGACCCGGCACTTGAAGAAGGAATATCCAGAAGCGGTCTACAACATCCGCAATCTCTCCTCCTCTGATGTCGGCTTTGCCGTACCGGGTCGCTGCGAAGCATGGGTGGACATTCACGTCCCCCCGCGCTCGGCTCTGGGGGAGATGACGCAAGCACTTGAAGAACTGGTAGACGCGGAGGAGCAGCGAGGTGCCATGCCCAGTTCCTATATCAGCTTCCATAACATCGATTCCGGCTACGAGTTGCCCGTGCGCGGCGCCCTGGTGGACAACTTGCGGGAGATCCTGATGACCCGCAACGGTTCTTTTGAACCCACGGCGTTCCGCAGCCATTCCGATGCCAACCTGCTGTGGAACGCGGGCATCCGGCCCCTGGTGCTGGGGCCTGGACAATTGGAGAAGGCCCACACTTCCGATGAGTCCATTTCGTTCTCTGAAGTCGCCTCGGCAGCGGAGATCTACATCGCTCTGGCGCGCTCTTTTGGCGACACGGACGAATCGTAGGCCACGTCACGCCCCCTCCCTTCGCACCACGTAGACGCCGATATAATATGCCCGACACATATGGTATCATGAGCCCGCTAACTGGAAGGTGAATCCATGAAACTGCACATCTTCATCTCTCTGACTCTCTTTGCGTCGGCCTGCTCAACGGCCGCGGACCTCGTGACTATCCCGGACCAGACCACGGACGGATTCGGTGAGATCAGCACCCTTGATGCAAACCCCTCGTGGGAGATTCGGGAGGTTTCCAGCGAAGAGCTGCCCTTCAATCCACCCGACAGTCGAGACTCCGACGGCTTCGTTCCCGAGGAGTGTCTGGCCGGCGACGGTTGCTTCCTGGACAAATGCCTGGAGAGCTCTGACTGCCTCTCCGGCTGGTGTGTGAATCACCTGGGCGAAGGCCTCTGCACCAAGGAGTGCCAGGAGGATTGTCCCGATGGTTGGAGTTGCACCCAGGTCGGTGCCGGCCCGGACATCGTCTTCATCTGCGTCTCCGACCATGCCAATCTCTGCCGGCCCTGCACCGACAGCGGGGACTGCCAAGGGCCCGGGGGAACGGAAGACGTATGCGTGGACTACGGCTCGGGCATGGGCTTTTGTGGCGGCCAATGTGACCTGCAGGACGAGCAGAGCAACTGCCCCTTCGGCTTCACCTGCCAGGCGGGAACGACTACCGAAGGAATCGAGACCGCCCAATGCGTCGCCGATGCGGGCATCTGCCCGTGCAGCAAGAAGGCCATCACGCTGGGCCTATGGACAGGCTGTGCGGTCGCCAATGAGTGGGGCGAGTGCGCCGGCAAGATGGTCTGCCTGGAGGAGGGGCTCTCCGACTGCGATGCTACGGCCCCGAGTGAAGAAGTCTGCAATGGCCTGGATGACGACTGCGACGGTCAGGTGGACGAGGCAACTTGTGACGATGAGAATATCTGCACCACGGATAGCTGCTCCGGAGCGGACGGCTGCCTCTTCGAGCCGCTCACCGGGGCCAATTGCGACGACGGCGATGCCTGCACCATCACCGACCACTGCGACGATGGCGGCTGCGTCGGCTCTTTCATTTCCTGCAACGATAACAATCCCTGCACCGACGACTCCTGTGACGGGGTGAGCGGCTGCAATTTCGAGAGCAACCACGCCAGCTGCGACGACGGCAACAACTGTACCATTGGCGATGCTTGCGCTGACGGAGAATGCCTGGGGTCGGCGGTTGAATGCGAGTGCAAAACCAACCAGGACTGCGGCGCCTTCGAAGACGGGAACGCATGCAACGGAACGCTCATCTGCGTGCAAAAAGGCGTGCAGTTTCAATGCGTAGTTGACCCCGGCACGGTGGTCGACTGCCCGGCGCCGACGGGCAAGAACGCCAGCTGCCTGAAGGCCCAATGCAAGGTCCTTGACGGGAGCTGCGAAACGGTTCCGGCAAACAACGGGTTTGCTTGTGAAGACGGCAACAAATGCAGTCACAGTGAAACCTGTTTCGACGGCACTTGCCAGGGCTCATCACCGGTTAACTGCAACGACGGCGACCCCTGCACCGGGGATGCCTGCCTGCCGGCCCAGGGGTGCGTACACGAGTTC
>CALGBT010000650.1 GCA_937884235.1 uncultured Pseudomonadota bacterium | reverse complement strand
AGCAATTTCCACTCCTGGGATGTCAACTCCCCTGCCGATGCGCCCCCCCCCGACCTGACAGATACCGCGTTGCCCCGGCAGGACGTTGATGACTCCGCAGCAGATTGCGGTTACTGCGGTGGCTGCCTCCTCCAGCCGCCCTTTGGCCCCGCCCAGCGCATGATCTTCATGGCTGTTGGCAATGGCGGCTATCCCGGGGAAGGAGTGGATGTCGATGGCAACCCCAACACTTGCGCTCCGCAGAACGACTGCGAGGACGGTGTCAACAACCAGCTGTCTGGCCTCTTTGGCCTCATGGAGCAGTTTGTGAGTGCCAACGGCGAGTTGATTACCGCCGTCGCGGCCGGGGACCTTAACCTCGTTTTGGAGTGGGGAAGCTTCAAGGGGGGAGATGTGGCCTTCGATCTGGCAGTCCATCCCGCCATCCCCGACCTGCCCAGGGAGGACTGCAACTGGCAACTGGAGAAATGCAATTTCACAATTCAGGCAGGGAGCCTCGACCCGGAGACCTGTGAACCGTTGGTGGTCTTCCGCAATGCCGTTCTTTCCAATGGCATGATTACTGCGGGTGGTCAGGACAGTATCTTCATCTTCGGGGTCCCCCTCAGCGATAGCGCCGACCTCAAACTAGTCATGCGGGCGGCGCGACTCAGCGGCAACGTCATTAACGGTGCGGACGGGCCATTCATCGTCGGGGGCTTGATCGGTGGTGCCGTTCGACACGACGATATCATCGCCACCATTGAGCAGATCCCAGAGACCGCCTACCTCCCCGTCGGCAAGGAAACTCTCATTACCTTGCTGAACCTCTTCGTCATCCCCGATGTTGACACCGATGGTGACGGGCAACCCGATGCCGTCTCCATCGGCGTAAAATTCGAAGCCCGCCCCGCCACCATCTCCGCCGTCTCGACGACGGTGCCACCCTGACCGGCCCCGCTAGGACCAAATATCCGCCGCACACAGCGCCATGCGTCAGCTTGGCGCCGTCTCCAGATCGCCCCCCCATTTGCAGGGTGGTACGTACAACGGCGCCACCCTGACCGGCCCCGCGGTGTTGGGTTCTTGCACACACCTCCCGCAAAGGGCAGAATAGGCCTGACGTTTTCCACGAGGGATGGACATGCGGGGTAACCTGATCGCGTTGGCAATACTCATGGCAGGGGCGTGGTCCTCAGCCGAGGCCTCGGAGTATGTCGGCCTCTGGCGGATCGACGAGGCAGCCCCCGGGATTGCAGTGACTTTCCCCGACAATGGATTCGACGGTGCCTGTGTTTCCTTCTCCAACGGCAGCGGTGAGGCCGGCGAAGTGCAACTGGAGAGCCAGATCAACCGGCATCGCTTTTCGAGCTTGTCCCTCATGGCCAGCGGGAAGCTCGACCCAGCGGTGGTTCACGTGCAACTGGCGGTCAAGGGGAAGACGGCCTGGGGGGCCACCGATTTTGATTTTGACGAGGTTCCAGTGGCCCTGCAGTTGGCGGGCTACGAAGTGACCATCGCGGCCAAAGAGCTGGCCGCCACCGAAGACGAATGGACCGTCACCCTCTGCGGTATGGAATTCGCCAACCCCCGCTTCGGCCTTCGCTTCACATCCGATTGCGCAGGCTACGACTTCGTTGAGGGGGAAGCATCGTTGCGCCTCGTCGTTGACGAGGATTGGCTGGCCCTGGAACGTGAGATGATTGGGGGGATGGGCCTCTTTGGGCTCAGCAGCGTTTGGCCTGACGGTGACGTCGAGTTGACCTGCCAGACCACCTTCCCGGAGCAACTCTTCTATTCTGCTGTGGCCGTGGATGACATGCCCGTGCTGCAGCCCCAGGTCGGAATCCCCGCCAACATGGACTTTGTCTCCGGGACCCCCGGGGACCACGCCCTGGTGGTGAAAGCTAAAGGCCCTGTAGTGGGAGCTGCTCAGTGGCGAACAAGTCTCTCCTGGCTGCCCGAAGAAGTTACCGAGCAAGTTGAATCGGAGGACCTCGTTGCGGGCGATTCGTCGGCCACGGTGGACGTGGCAGCGCCACCGGAAGTCGTGGCTGACGGGGGTGAAACCGCGGGTTCCGGGGGCAGCGGTTGTCAGGCTTCGGGCGGCTCAGGTGGGCCGGCACTCGCATTCCTACTGGTCCTGCTGGCGCTTCTCAGGTACCATGCCGCGCTATGCCGCAAAGCGCGGTTGAAGAACCGAGAGCAGGCGTTCCGCTAGCCCCTGAGGAGTTGGCCCCGTGTCCGAGTCGCCTTCAAGTCAACAGTCTTTGCCAGGCAACCCGAGGGAGAGCCTTCGAAACCGTCCGCTGCTCTCTGGTTTCGGGCTAGCCTTGACCGTTCCTCTGACGGTCATCTACCTCCTCGAGACGCTGGTTCTAAAGAGCCTGCAGCTCAACTCCATAGTCGGCGGACTGCCTCTGCTCACGCTGTTTCAAGCCATCGCTCCTGACGTTGTCTGGGTAATGGCTGCGGGAACGGCGGCCGCAGTTGTGATCTCTGTGTCAAGACCATGGTTGGCCACCTGCACAGCCATCGTCTTCTTCCTCTTCATGAGCGTGATGCTGGCCATGGGCGTAGCCAACTATGGGTATTTCGCCAGCGTTGGAGCCAATCTCTCCTGGTCGAGCATTCAGTATTGGCTGAGCAACTACGAGCAGACCTCCAAGGTCATTTCCCGGGAGTCAAATGTAACTCTCAGGTTCATTCTCGCTTATGCGCAGTTCGCGATCGTCGCGTTGGCCGCTATGGGGCCTTTCATTCCGCCAATCCGTCGGCGCCTGCGAACCATCCGATTCAGCCTGCGGATGACTCGGGTCGCAGTTGCCGGGGCGGCTGCAATGGCGGTGCTGCTGGCTTTTGTGCCCAGGAGCGAAGGAGAGTTGACAGTCCTTTGCGAGTGCGTACCGGTCAGCATCATGACTGACTTTGTAACCGATGTTCTGATTCCCGAGGAAGAGGTGGACATCGCCGAGTCTGAAAGACTGGACGCCTCGCTCGAGTTGCGAGCCAGCCAGGTTACACCCCGTTACAACGTGGTCCTCTTCATCTTTGAATCACTCAACTGGAAGTCATCTGACGTCTATGTCCCCGGACTGGGAACGACTCCCTTCCTCTCCCAGATGGCTCAACACGGGCAGGTCATCGAGCACCAGTACACCGTCGTTCCCCATACCACCAAAGCGGTGGTCCCCATCAACTGTGGCATCTACCCTTACCTCGATACCAAGCCCCTGGAGACGACACCGGGAATTCTGCCCCGGCGCTGTCTTGCTCATATCCTGCGAAATCAAGGCTATCAGACGGCTTTTTTTCAGCCGGCTGCCAACTTCGAAGAGCGGCATCAACTGGTGGCCAATATGGGCTATGACGTCTATCGAGGGTTGAACGACCTCCCTCAAGAGGGCTTCGAAGAGACCAACTACTTCGGCCGAGAAGAGCGGATGATGTTGCAGCCCAGTATGGAGTGGGTCGATGAGGCACGGCAGGAGGGACCGTTTCTGCTGACCTACCTGACCCTCTCAACCCATCACAACTACGTCACCCCCCAGTCCTTCCCATACACCGACTATGATGTGGCGGATGTGGACCAGCGTAACTACTACAATGCGGTCCACTACATCGACACTTTTCTGCAGGAAGTGCACGATGAGTTTGACCGGCGAGGTCTCCTCGATTCCACTCTCTTCATCGTCGTCGGTGACCACGGCGAGGCGTTTGGGGAGCATGGGGGACGCCAGCACGACCTGATCATGTGGGAAGAGGGCCTGCGGGCCTTTGGGATGCTGTATGCACCGGGCAATCTGCCGCCCGGCCGTATCACCGGTGCCCGTTCCCACCTTGACATTGTCCCCACTGTGGTCGATTTCCTGGGTCTCGAATTGACCCGCGGGAGCTTCGTCGGCACCAGTCTACTACAGCCTGTGCCAAGTGACCGGGTGCTCTATCACTCTTGCTGGTTCCGCCGGCGCTGTCTGGCCATGCACGAGGGTCTGCATAAGACAATCTACCACTACGGGCTGCGGCAGGACGAAGCCTACGACAACAGCATCGACCAGTACGATGAGTACAATCTTGCTCATCAGGGGGACTACGGAGAGGGGTTCCTTTCTGCCCGGGAAGAGGAGATGAAGCGGTGGGTCAAGGTGGTCAACCAGCAGTACAAAGAATGGGAGACGGTACTCCGGGACGGGGCGCTCAGTGACACCGAACCCCCCATCGCCAACCGGGTTTCAGCACGCTTTGGTGATGCCGTTGAGTTGGTTGGCTACGAAGTGCATCCAGAGACCGTGGAGGCGGGAAGGGACGTCAGAGTGAAGTACGTCTTTCGAGCCCTCAGAGAGCTGGAATCCACCGATTCGTTCTTCGTCCATGTCCTCAACCAGGGCAAGTTCCTTAACGAAGACCATGTGCCTGCCCATGGTGCCCTACCGCTGGAAAAGTGGGAAGAGGGCAAGTTCATCATCGACGAACACACTATCCACATTCCCGGAACCTGGAAGTCCGGAGAGGCGAAGCTTGCCATCGGGTTCTGGAGCAAGCAGAGCAAGCGCCGCTACGAAGTCGCCTCAGAAGAGATGGAAGTCGATGAAAAGCGACTCATCGTCGCCCGCCTGAAGGTGCGCGGCAGCACCCGGCACGCCGCCATGTCGGTGGAGCAAAGACGGGCCAAGATCCAGCAATGGATTGGCACTACGAAGCCAGCTGTCCAGCATGAATCCGGCCTTCGCTTCGGTGACCGTATTGAGCTGGTCGGGTATGACCTGTTGAGAATGGACGTGGAGCTGGCCGGTACCGTAGAGATGACCTATGCCTTCAAGGCACTCAAGGAGATCCCTGCCAGTTGGAAGCTCTCGGTGAAGCTTGTGCGGGAGGACGGGGAGACCATCGACGGGGATCACGCACCCATTGGTGGGCTCTATCCCCCAGGTGATTGGCGACCCGACGAGTACGTCATCGACCGGCACCGGATCCACATCGACATGCATCGTTGCAAACCTGGAACATATGGCGTCTATCTGGGATTTGCCGCCGGCGGCAAGCCGGTAGCTCCCTCCACAGGGGAGGTCGATGAAAGGCAACGGGTCCATATTGGAACGGTTGTCATTTCTCCGACCACTCCGCAGTGATTTGGATGTGGGCGATCTGGACTCCGTTGTCGGCCGGCTACCGCCAGTTACTCGGCCACCTTCAACTCTGCCAGAGGATAGAGCGAGAGACCGTCCAGAGTTGCCAGCTTGCCTTCAATGATGGCCCTGAGCAGTGCCTTCTCCGGGGCATGCTCCGCAGCCCCTTTGAAGACTATGCTCAGCGCTGAA
>CALGBT010000649.1 GCA_937884235.1 uncultured Pseudomonadota bacterium | reverse complement strand
TACTCGAAGGTGAACATCTTCTGCTCTGCGGCGAACTCCGGGGTCAAGAACGTGTCGACGAAGGTCACGTCGTTGTAGATCTTGCGCACCTCGAAGATCTTCTCGCGCCCCAGCCCGGCGTGGGTGTTCCAGGCCGCGCGGCGCTTCATGTCGTCGCAGGCGGCGTACTCCGGGCCGAACTTGCCCTTGTTCCACCGGTCCTCGATGTCACGAAATAGCTCCAGTCCCAGTTTGTAAGGATTGATGCTCTTCCCGTGTACCGCTGTGGTCTTCGAATGGCTATCGGCAAAATCTACAATCTCACTTGAGTCCAGGGTCTTCTCCGTGAGGATGCGCGAATGCCAGTAGGCTGCCCAACCCTCATTCATGATCTTGGTCTGCCCCTGGGGGGCGTAGTAGAGTGCCTCCTCGCGTATCATGGAGATGATATCCCTTTCCCACTCCTCAAGGGGTGCATGGACGCTGAGGAAATGCATGACATCCTTCACCGGGCTGGGGGGTATCTTGCGAGCCTTCGCCTGCGCCGCCTCATGCTTCTTCCGGTGAGAATCTACATACTCCTGCGGATAGAGATAGCTCTCCAGGTACTCAGGTGAATCGATGGGGAAGCGGTGGTCGGCAGGTTTTCCCTCCGCCTCGGCCTCCCGCGCCGCCTGGCTCAGGGCCGCCTGGTCCGGGAAGTGAAAATCGATGAGGTTGTCTAGGGAGAGGCAAGCATCAATTACCTTCTCAACGCGCTCAACTCCGTAGCGGTCAATGTAGCGCCGGATTCGAGTGGCGTGATTGGCCATCTCGTCCATCATCTTCCGGTTAGTATGGGAGAACCACATGTTGTTCTTGAAGAAGTCGCTATGCGCGTAGACATGGGCCATGATCAGTTTGTAGTCAATCTGGCTTGAACCCTCCACCAGATAGGCATAGCAAGGATCATTGTTGATCACCATCTCGTAGATCTTGTGCAGACCATAGAGGTGGCCCTTGGCCATCCGATCATACTCCATGCCGAATCGCCAGTGCGGATAGCGCACCGGAAAACCACCATAGGCCGCGATCTCATTGAGGTCTTCGTTGGAGACCAACTCGAAGACGACCTCGAAGAAATCCAGGCCGAAGTCCAACGCGTGACCACGAGTGTCTTCCTTGAGTTTCCAGAGATAGAGCGGCAAAGACATGCCTATTTCCCCTTCTTAAAGAAGTCCCGAATGGAATTGACGATGCCATCCCGGTCCGGGATCTCGGAGAGTATGATCTCCTCAGAATCCGGAAAATGCTTGCGCAAATCCTTGATGAATTGGCCGGAGCCGTACGGGCTGCGCACCTGACCATATCCGAACATATTGGCGGCCGGCAGCAGTTTGTCTTTGAGTAGCGCCATGCACTTCTCGGTATCGTCCGAGGACCAGTTGTCACCATCCGAGAAATGGAATGGGTAGATGTTCCAGTCCTCCAGGGGATACTCGTTTTCGATGATCTCTGCACAGAGTGAGTACGCGCTTGAGATCATGGTCCCCCCGCTCTCCTTGGTGCGGAAGAAAGTGTTGCGATCAACTTCCCGGGCGCGGGCATCGTGGATGATATAGCGGGACTGAATGCCCTTGTAATTGTGTCGCAGCCAGGTATCGATCCAGAAAGACTCAATGCGCACAACCTGCTTCTGCTCTTCCCCCATGGACCCCGACACGTCCATCATGTAAATGATTACAGCATTGGACTCCTGGGACATCTCGGCTTTGAAACTGCGATATCGCTTATCATCCCGGGTGATCACGATAGTCGGGTTTTTGGGGTCGTACATTCCCGACGCGATCTGGCGCTTGAGGGCCTCCCGATAGCTGCGTTTGAAGTGACGCAGCGATTCGGGTCCGACCTTGGCGATACCAGTGGTCTTATGTTTGACTACCTGCAGCGACGCAGAGCCCTTTGGCTTGATCTTCGGGAGGTCAAGCTCTTCGCCAAGGATCTCCGCCAACTCATCAACGGAAATCTCAGCTTCCAGCGTGTGCTCTCCCTCCTTGTCACCAGCCTGGCCCTGCCCCCCGCCTTCGCCTTCGCCGATGGCATCGCCTTCTTCACCATCGCCCTGCCCAACTCCGCTCTCACCGTCGCCGCTGAATTTAAAGCGCGGAATCTCGATCTGCGGCATCGGGATGGCAACGGTCTTGTTGCCCTCCTTACCCAGAATCTGACCCTGCGAGATATACTTGCGCAGGTTCTTGCGAACCGCCCCCTTGATGATCTGGCGAAACCGGGAGTGGTCCTTCTCTACGTTTTGAATGGCCATTGAAAAACCTTACTCCTTCTGGTCGCCTCGGGCGAAGATGCTTGCCACATAGTTGAGCACGTCTGTGGCCGACTCTTCGTTGTATCCGAAGTTACGGATGAGTCGATTCTTCACGATATCAATCTTCTCCTGCGTCTTCTTGTCAACCACCGAAGAAACCAAGGATGCCAGCTTGATGGAATCCTTCTGGTCTTCAAAGAGCTTCAACTCCAGCGCCTTTCGCAGCCGCTCGTTGGTGGTGTAGTCGAAGCTCTTTCCGTCCAACGCCAGGGCCCCGATGAAGTTCATAATCTCGCGCCTGAAATCATCCTTGCGATTCTCGGGAATGCCGATCTTCTCTTCAATCGAGCGCATCAGCCGCTCATCCGGCTCCTCGTAGCTCCCCGTGTACTTATTCCTCATGCGCTCTTTCTGGGTATATGCCTTGACGTTGTCCACATAGTTGGCGCAGAGCCGACCGATGGCATCCTCGTCAGCCGAGATAGCCCGACGTACTTCATCCTTGATCAGCTCCTCGTACTCCTCTTTCACCACTGACAACATCTCTTTGTAGCGCCGGCGGAGTTCTTCGCTGGAAATCAGGGAGTGATGCTTGAGACCACTCTCAAGTCGGTTGAGGACGATAAAGGGGTTGATCATGGAGACCCCCTCTTCAGAAGCCAGGGCCTCGGAAATCTTGTCCTGAATGTAGCGTGGAGAGATACCTTCCATGCCTTCCCGCTCCGACTCTTTCCGCAGTTCCTTGACGTTGTCCTCGGTGAACCCGGGGAGCATGCGGCCGTCGTAGAGCTTGCTCTTCTGCAGCGCCGTGATGTTGTGCTTCTTGGGGTCGGTAAGCCGTGTGAGGACTGCCCAAAGAGCTCCCACGTGCAAGGTATGCGGGGCAATATGAATATTGCCGATGCGGGCGGGCGAGAAGTCCTTCTCGTAGATCTTGACCTCTTCCGAGTACTTGCTGATGTAGGGGATGTCGATCTTGATGGTCCGGTCGCGCAGCGCCTCCATGTACTCGTTGTTCTGCAGCTTCCGGAACTCCGGCTCGTTGGTATGGCCGATAATCACTTCATCGATGTCGGTCTGGGCAAACTTCTTCGGCTTGATCTTGTGCTCCTGGCTGGCCCCGAGGAGGTCATAGAGGAACGCCACGTCCAACTTAAGTACCTCGACGAACTCGATGATACCTCTGTTGGCGACGCAGAACTCACCGTCGAAGTTGAAGGCCCGCGGGTCTGAGTCCGACCCGTAGATGGCAATCTTCCGATAGTTGATATCTCCGGTCAACTCCGTGGCATCCTGGTTCTTCTCATCCTTGGGCTGGAAGGTGCCGATGCCAATCCGGTCGCTCTCCGAGAAGACGAATCGCTTGACCTTGATGTGCTCAAGAACCTTCTTCCAGTCCCCCTTGTACTGCTGCATCAGGAACTTGTAGTTGTAACGACAGGCCGGGCAGAGCTGCTTGTCCACCTTAATAGGATATTCCACCCGGTCGAGTTGCAGCTTCTCGAGAAGCTCGGCGCGCCACTCCAATGGCACCATGTGCAGCGGCTCCTCATTGACCGGACAGGGCATCACCTCGCCATCCGGCATGTGCCACTCGAAGGTGTAGACCGCTCCCTCGGGGGTGAACGTGTATGATTCCAGCCCCTTCTTCATGAGACGGGTAATTGTGCTCTTGGAACTCCCCACCGGCCCGTGCAGGAGCAGAATTCGCTTCTCGGCACCATAGCGGAAGGCGGCGGCCTTGATGACATGGACCAACTTCGACAACGGTATGTCGAGTCCGAACACCGCATCCCTGCCACCATCGCGCGGGTCATCGAAGAAGTTGTAGTGGACAATCTTCTTCTTGGTCTCGGTGTACTCTTCGTACCCGTAGGAAATGAGCATGTCGTAGAGGCGCTGGAACGCCGAGCGGGGGATCCGTGGGTTCTCTTTGACGAGCTGGAGGTAGTCTTCGAAAGTACCTTCCCAGTGGAGTTCTTCAAATTGCTTAAGATCCTGTCGCTTAGCGATGACGTCGACAAGCGCTGTGGTCATCATCTCCTCCGTCCCTATGGGTGCGATCACACCAAGCCTTTATTTGGCGGCTTCAATGGTATCACACTACTAACTCTTCGGGCGAAAGTAAATTCCGACGATGGAAAAGGGGAAAGGGTTACGAGGCGCACTCTCAGTCAGTGAAATTGCCCGGCAGAGAGGTCGGTGCGAGGCTGACTTCAAGGGGGATTGGTTGGTCAGGGACCTGCACGAACACCTTGTGCTTGAAGATATCCACAACCTGCCCACCCTCCGAGCCAATCTTGTCGTTGAGTCGCACGATGTGGGTTACGCCATCAGGGTCTTCCACCAGCGCTTCGGGGTTCGAAACACCGGTCATGATAATTCGAAAGATGTATTTTTCCAGGGGATGCAATTCCAAGACTCCCCGGGTTCCAATATCCGTAATTTCCGAGGCCACATTCTCGCCAGCTCCTTCGCTTCCCGGGGGCACGATTCCCGCCAGAATTGACTCAATGGTCTTCGTCTCCTTCTTCGCTTCAGCTGTTACCTTGCCACTTTGCTTGCCCATATCGAGCATCGGTCCCTTGGGAGCGGTTTCCGGCGGATAGAACTTCTCGGTCCGGTCTGCAAAAGCGTCCTTGTACTTCCAGGTCACGGACTGGTTGTGAATCTCGTCTTCCATGGTGGCGGCAAACCGCTCGAAGTGGGGGCGCAACATATCCCACTCGGGCTTGGCGGTGAACTCTTCCACATCCACTTCGCCGGTGCGCTTCTTCTTGCGCTTGACCTTGTCCTTCAGGGTCTGTGGAGTGTCCGACTTGGTTATCTGGTCATCAGCCGGGAAAGGCATCTGCTTGACTTCCTCTTCTTCTGCGCAAGAGGGCAGGGCCACCAGGAACGCCAGAACAACCAGGAGCAGCTGGAACAATCGTTTTATTTCGTACATGGAGCACATCTGCAAACCTCTACCTATTCCGGGTCTTGCCCTTCTTGCCATCAGCTCCGCCGGCGCCACCGGCGCCACCAGTGTACGTGAAACCAGCGACCACAAAAGTTGCCGAGACTTCCGATTCCGCCGCCGCCACCCGACCGCTGGAGGAGAAAGGTGAAACCACCTCACCCTTGCCAGACATTCTCTGCTTCTTCTTGCTATCAAGAACCCTGATGTCGAAGAGCGATGCATTGACCAGCCGCTTACCCGGCAGAGAGATGAGTTTCAGGAATCTAATCAGGGAGAGGAAGCTCCCAGTAACTTCCAGCTTGATGGGTATCTTGTAGTAGAAATCGTCCCTATCGCTGCGCAACTGCTCTTTGCTCACCAGGACCAACCCGGCCTCCAACGCATCGGACTCGAGGCTGGACATGAGCTGCGGCAACTTCTCCTCAGTAGGGATGATCTCCTTGTTCTCTTCGATCTTCCTGATAACCTCGGCATACTGCTCGCGCAGCTCGGCAATCTCGATTTCACCGCGGAAATCTTTGAACTCATCCAACTGCTGCTGTATCTGCATGTGCGAATTCTTGAGCTGGTTCACCTGGTCATCGGCCTCCATGATCACAAGGTAATACCAGGCCGCCGCAACAAACCCCAGAAAGCCCACGCCGATGAGCAGCTTATACTGTGGAGGCAGGTTCTTGAATTGTTCCATTCGCCTCTCCTCTATCCCTTTTTCTTGGGCTTGGCGCCAGGCTTCTCGTTCTTCTTGTCCTTCTCATCGCCGTCCTCAGTGGCCGCCGCATCCTTGCCAACGTTGAGGTCGTAGTTCAACAGCGCACGAACCTCAAAGCTCACCAGATCGCCGCCATTGCTACTCTTTTTCTTTTCAACCTTGGCGCTGACGAAATGCACGTTCTGGAAGTAGACCGTGGATTTCAGGCGCTTGAAGAACTCATCCGTGTCGTGATGAGAAATGGCCTTTCCTTCAATCAGAACCGACCTCTCGGAAGTCTCCTTGAAGGAGGTCAGCCACGCCCGGTCAGGATCCCACTGGGGCTCCTTGGTGTTGACTTCCTTGTTCCATCCGATCTGTTCCTGCACAACCCTCTCGGCGTGATTGGCCAGGGGAGGGGTCGTCAACATGTACGACATATAGAGGAACATGTTGGCCGGTCCAACGGTACTGGAATTCAGGTCCTCGAAGATCTTGGCTTGCTGTTCTTCCTCAGACATCTTAGCTGCCAACTCATCTCGCTCCGTCCTGAGCTTGGTGAACCCATCCAACTGCACCTGCGCTTCGGTGGTGAGCTTGGTCTGGGTTATCAGAGCATCGTCCTTGAGGGTCGACCAGTAGAATAGCAGGACCCCTTCAATCAGGAGCAGAACGAAGTAGAGCGCGATGACAGGGGTGCCCGACGGCATCTGTTTCTTGCGCTTGCGCCGCTTCGCCGCAGTTTCAAGTAGGTTTATGCGAATCATTTATCCGCCCCCCTCCTCAGCGCAAGTCCGACGACCACGCCAGCGGCCGACGCAATCTTCTGCAATAGGGCAATATCGAACTTCTTGGTGTCAATGACAATGTTCTTGAAGGGATTGACCAGCTCCGCAGGAACCTCCAGGCGCTGCTCGATGAGTCGCACCAAGGCTGCCATCTGCGCCGCACCGCCGGCTAGGAAGACCTTGCTGATCTCCTCACCCGATGAGGTTGCCTTGAAGAACTCTACCGAACGCTGAATCTCGGTCACAAGGGTTGCCGCCACCCGATCTCCCAGTCGCTGCACTTCCTTGAAGACTGCGGACGAAGAGATGCTCTCAGAACCACCGGTCTTGTAGTGCTCTGCCTCCTCGTAGGAGACGTTGAGCTGGCGCTGGATCTCCTCGGTGAGGAGGGCACCGCCCATGGAAATATCACGAGTGAACTGCGTTATGCCGTTGGTAATGATGTTGATGTTGATCATTGAGGCCCCAACATTGACCAACGCCACAGTCTCGTTGGGCGGGAACCCGTAGTTCAACTCAAACATGTTCTGCACCGCGAAGGTGTCCACATCGACCACCGCTGGCTCCAATCCCGCGTCCACAGCAATGGAGACATAGTCGTTTATGACGTCCTTCTTGGCTGCCACCAGGAGCACGTCCATCTGCCCCTGACCAGCCTTCGGGTCAAGGATCTGAACGTCAACGTTCACCTCCTTGATGTCGAACGGAATGTACTGCTCAGCCTCCCACATGATCGAGGCATCCAACTCCTGCTGGCTCATCTCGGGCAAGGAGATCTTCTTAATGATGACTGAGTGCCCAGAGACGGCCAGAGTTGCTGGTTTCCCCTTCAGTTTGTTGGCCACCACCAATTCCTTCAACTTCTCCTGGACGTGGGTGAAATTCATCACCGCCCCGTCCACCACCGAATCCGGTGGCAGTGGTGCCACATCAAACCGTTTCAGGTAGAGACCCTTGCCACCCTCGTTGAGATGACAGACCTTGATGGAGTGAGAACCGATGTCCACTCCTACTGCACTTTTCTTTCCGAAGAGCAAAACCGCCTCCGCAACGGGAATGTAGATTCACCAGTCCCGAATGTATTTTCCGGCAACCTGGAGCGATTGTCAAAAAAGGCGGACCAGCCAGCGCAGCAACCACTCATGAGGCAGTGAGACACACACCATCGGCATCGGTTCCACGGGAACACGAGTTGGCCAGCTCAAGGAGGCGGAATATCGACTCCGTAGTCCTGAATCTTATACAGAAGTGCTCGGTGGCTGATCTCCAGGATACGCGAAGCCTGGGTGCGATTGCCGCCCGTCTTGAGCAGAGCAGCTCTGATGTAAGCCGTTTCCAGCGCCCGTGAGGCACGCTTTATCGAGAGGTCTTCCGGGTCCCGCGGGCGATGGTCGGACCGAGCTTGCGCCACCTGATCGGGTAGTGACTCCCATGCCAGAACATCCCCATCGGAGAGCACGCTGGCCCGTTCAATAACATTCTCCAGTTCCCGGACATTGCCCGGCCAGTCGTACGCCATGAGCGCCTTCATGGCCCGCTCGTCCACACCGGTGACCTTGGTGCCCAATCGCAGATTGGTCTTCTCGATGAAGTGCCGAACCAAGGCTTCAATATCCGAGAGCCGCTCCCGCAAAGGCGGAAGCTTCACCTGAACGACGTTGAGCCGATAATAGAGGTCTTCACGGAATCCACCGGTGGCGACCTCGCCTTCAAGATCCCGTGCGGTGGCAGCTACCACCCTGGTTTCAACGGTAGTCGCCTTGCTAGAGCCAACGCGCCGAACCTCACCGTCCTGCAGGGCACGCAGCAACTTCACTTGCAGAGGCATTGACAACTCGCCAATCTCGTCGAGGAAGAGGGTGCCATCTGCTGCCTCCTCGAAGAGACCCTTGCGGTCTGCGTGTGCGTCGGTGAAGGCTCCGCGTACATGGCCGAATAACTCAGATTCCAGAAGGTTCTCCGGAATGGCCGCACAATTTAGGGCCACGAAAGCGGCATTGCATCTTGGCGACGCCTGATGGATGGCCCGCGCCACCAACTCCTTCCCCGTCCCACTTTCACCAGTGACCAGCACGGTCGTGCGAAACGGGGCCACCTTCTGGACCAGACTGTAGACTCGCTTCATAACCTCGCTGTTGCCGATAATATCCCCGAACCGCTCCTCGTAGCGAATGCGCTCTTCAAGGGAGATTACCTGGCGTCGCAAGGACTCACGCTCCTCCAATTTGCGAATGGCCAGGATCAGTTCATCCTTCTTGAAGGGCTTCGAGATGTAGTCGTAGGCACCCTTCTGCATCGCCTGGATGGCAGTGTC
>CALGBT010000648.1 GCA_937884235.1 uncultured Pseudomonadota bacterium | reverse complement strand
CGTGCAGGGGTCCCCGTCGTCACACGCCTTGCCCTCATTAGTCGGTGTCAAACTGCACTCTCCGGTCTGGGAATCGCAGCTCGGCGCCAGGCAGAATTCATCTGGCCCGACCGGACCGGGACAGGCCACGACGGTGGCCAGGTCGATGACACACTTGTAGGGGACCCCTGAGGTGTCACATGCCAGCGTGCCATTGCAGACATCACCATCCTCTAGTGCCGCGCATTCGCTGTCGTTCAGGCAGGCACAGTCAACGGGGGCGCCAACACACTCGCCCTGTTTGCAAACGTCTCCCAAAGTGCAGGGGTCAAAGTCGTCGCAATCCTCCTGATTGGGCGTGTGCACACAGCCCGATTCGGTGCATGTGTCATCCGTGCATCCATTGCTGTCGTCGCACGAAACCGCACTCCCGACACACTCTCCAGCAACGCAATGGTCGGCCACCGTACATGGGTTGTCGTCCTTGCATTCTCCCACGTCCAGGGCCTCGTGCTGGCAACCCACATCAGCATCGCAGGAGTCCTGCGTGCACTCGTTACCATCGTCGCAGGTGGCCTCGTCCACCACGCCGTTGCAGTTATCGTCAACGCCATTGCAATCCTCCGCCGACGGCTTGCTCGCATCGCAGGCGGAAAGACCTTCCTCTTCACAGATCCGAAGCCCCTCACACTCACCCCACTCATTACTCACTGTGCAGGGCGTATGGAGTCCCAACGCTACGGACTTCTTCGTGCAAGGACAGCCACCCGCATCGGCCACGCACTGCCACTTGCTGACGCCTTCGACCGTGACAGTATCTTTGCAGGAGAAGCCCCACGGACACTCCTGCGGATCCTCCCCCGCGGGGTCGTCACAGGAACCACCACAATAGCTTCCGTCCGGTCCGTACGGCAGGCAAGAGTCAGCGCTGCCAATGGCATCGCAGTCGTTGTCGTTGGCACATGGCTTACAGAGGTTGGCGAAGTCAGAAACGCAGATAAAGACAACGTCCGGACCAGTGGCCGCAACCTGCTGACAGGACCACCCCTCGGGGCACTCCTCCTGGCAAATCTGCGTGCACACCCCATCCCCCAGGTGCTCCACACACCAACCCGACTGACACTCGGAGTTGGCCGAGCACGGGTCCAGGAAGCACCCCTCTCCCGCTTCACATTCAGGCGCCGGCACGAACTGGTCGACAGCAACTTCCCCGTCCGGTCCAACCTGCAAGTCCAGATCCTTGCCCTGGGGCTGCACCGAATCCTGGATGAGAACCACGTCCAACGTCGCAGCCATGTCTGCCATATCCGTTGGTGCCGTATCCTCTGACGCGGGGGGCGTCGTCCCGCCAGCACATGAGGCCAACAACAACACCGCTGACACCGTCAGCTTCCAGAACCCTCGCATTTTGTTCCTCCAGAGTCACTTGCTGTGAGTCGCCGACGATATCATAACCGTCCTACTGCACCAACTCCAGGGTCAACTCCCGCCGAATGGTCATTGGCATTTCATGCTTACAATCATCGAGGTTCTGATCACAAGCAACCTTGAGCCGGAGAGTAAGGGGATTGTCCATGGTCGCGCGCAGGATAAGGCCATCACTGCGCCGCACCGTAGACCGCACAGTGAACTCCTCCCGCCCCCACATGGCAGCAGCCATCGGCCCCATAGCCATCTGCTGCTGGAAGTTATTTGGTGACCCTTCAACCACGGAGTCCTCCATCCACGGTTTGAGCGGCTCCAGGCATGCCGCGGCAGGCGGCAAAAAGCGAGTTTCGTAAACTACACTGTCACCAGTCAGCTCAACCAATTCCACCGATATCTGGATACAGTCTTCGCCCACGGGAATGCTGTCGCCATTGGCCCAGTTCCCACGGACCGGCTCGGGCTGGACGTGTGTAGCACCCGGGAGCGTGACCTTGTCGCTCCCCACCTGCGGACTGATTGCCACCAGGAAGGTATGTAGATCAGTTACCGGTCCCACTACCCCCATGTCCCAACCCTTAATGTCGGGCAAGGATAGAGCTTTCGGGTTATCTACCTGGGCCAGGGTTACCTCATACTCAGGGAACTTCCCGATCTCCTCCGAGAGGTCCTCGGTCCCTTGGTCGGTCCGCTTGGTTAGACTGGCAAAATGTATCCGCTCTCTGGGAGCTCCGTCAGCAGGAACCACGTGGATCGACTCAGCGACCTCTGCGCGCTTGAACTCCCCGTTTTCATGGTATGTGCGCACCATCTTGTAGCGGTACGACTCGCCGGGCAGGTAGGTCCGCTGATAGACGTAAGGCGTGGTTCCCGCGCATGCCATGCACACCATGGCAAGGGTCACCGCTGCGAGCAAGATCTTCATGTGCTTTCAATAGTGACCGGCTGTTAAGAACATTGGTCACTCCTCCCACAAAGAGACTAGCGCAGACCGTAGCCCGAAGGCAAACCTACTTCGGCGGTTCGCCTGACCAAGAATGGGCTCGATCTTCGCACGCACAAGCGCCCCTGGAAAGCCCCGGCACGCATTCCGTAACAAACGAACCGCAAACTAACCGCATTCGGGACAAGGTTCCAGGCAGTCTTCACAGGTCAGGACTTCGTTGGCGCAAAAGGTCATGACGCAGGGGTCAGGGCAAGACGGGGCGGCGGTGCGTGCGCGGCCGACTGGTTCTCGTAGGCTTCGCAGACCGTGGCCGAGCAATCCGTCATTTCATCGTAGGCCTTCTGCCCATTCAACGAAGACTGCAGGTAGCAGTCGGCAAGGCAATCCTGATAGAATTCACAAGCGACCGCACAAAGCAGGATGTCACGGCAATCACCGGCCTCGCCGGTCAGCAGGCACCAGCCATAGATGCACGTTTCCCAGTCCGCACAGGTACCGCAGCTACCGTTGCAACCGTCATCGCCACAATCCGTCCAGCCACAGTCGGGCACACAGACGCACTGCCCACCATCGCAGATTTCCTGCGGACCAAGGCAGCTACCTCACACCCCGCCGCAGCCATCCGCACCACAAACCTTCCCATCACACGCCGGCACACAGACGCACTGCCCGTTGACGCACTCCTCGTCACCACCAGCGGTGAGAACCAGAGTCCAGGCGCAATGCCGTGGTGAAATCAACCCGCCCGGCGACGCCGTTGGATTCGACTACGAGTCGGGGGCTGGAGGAGATCCGGCGGGGCCTTCTTGCGAGCCCGACGCTTCATGCTCCCATCAGGCACTGCCGTCAACTCCGGGTCAGAGTAAGTGAAGTGCCTGCCCTGGTAGTTTGTCAGCACGGTTTGCCGACCGTCGTAGCAAGAAGTCTCCTCCGGCAGAACAGGGATCTTCCCGCCGCCGCCAGGAGCATCAATTACGTACTGCGGCACCGCCAAACCTGAAGTATTGCCCCGCAACTCCCGCATGATCCGCATACCGGTAGCCACCGTAGTCCGGAAATGGTTGGTGCCTTCCACCAGGTCCGCCTGGTACATGTAGTAGGGCCGCACACGGTTGG
Source organism: uncultured Pseudomonadota bacterium (assembly GCA_937884235.1). Taxonomy (GTDB): domain Bacteria; phylum Myxococcota_A; class UBA9042; order CAIXZC01; family CAIXZC01; genus CALGBT01. Next base: position 4,464 of record CALGBT010000648.1, on the reverse strand, counting down.
CCAGCAGCTTGCGGTTCAGCTCCACAAAGACTCCCGGAGCATCGTTCACGCCAGCCAGGAGCACTGACTGGTTACCGAGCGGAATACCGGCATCCGCCAGACGGGAAAGAGCCAGGCAGGCCGCCGGCGTCAGCTCGCGGGGATGCTCGAAGTGGACGTTGATGAAGAGCGGATGGTACTTTTTGAGGATGCTCACGAGGTGCGGCGTAATCCGCTGCGGTAGCACCGCCGGCGTCCTCGTGCCAATCCGCACGATCTCCACATGGGGGATCGCACGAATCGCCTGGAGAAGTCCATCAATCGTCTCGTCCGTCAGCAGGAACGGGTCGCCGCCAGAGATGATCACGTCCCGCACTTCAGGGTGGTTGGCGATGTAGTCGATCGCGTTGCGGCGCATCTCACTGGTGATCGTCCAATCGGTTCCAACCTTACGTTTGCGTGTGCAGAAACGACAGTTCATGGCGCATTGCGAAGAGACCTGGAAGAGGACGCGGTCCGGGTAGCGGTGGACCAGACAAGGGACTGGTGAATCACTCTCTTCAGACAGGGGGTCGGCCGTCGTCTGCTCATCGGTTACCACTTCTGCCAGAGCCGGAATGCATTGCCGACCAATGGGGTCCTGCGGGTTTTGCAGCAGGCTGAGATAGTAGGGATTAATAAACATCGGGTAGGTGCCCGTGACCATCTTGATGGCATTGACGTCGATGCCCGGCACAAGGCGGGCGAGGTCCTCCGGTTGCCGGATGGAGGATCCCAATATTCGTTGCCACAGTTCCATCTCTCTCCTCTTCAACTAAGTGCCGGTCCGAACGCCGCCCCGACCGGGCAACGTCCGCACCAGAATAAGTTTGCCGTCATCGGGCTTGTAGAAATGGGGAATATGCGCCGCCAGCGCAAACCCCCTGGCCCGGTAAAACCCCTGCGCCTGTGCGTAGTCCCCGGTATCCGAGGTCTCTGCCACCAGGAGTCGCCCACCCTGCCCCCGCACCGCTTCCTCAACCCCGACCAGCAGACGGGACGCCAGACCCCGCCCCTGACAGGCCGGGGCCACCACCAACCAGTAAAGATCCCACGTCCCTTCCGTACCCGGAGTGGGCCCCCAACAGGCATAGCCCGCCAGAACCCCGTCAACCTCCAGCAGCAGGAAGTGATAGCCGGAATCCTCTTCGCCCTTGCCCAGCGCCTCAAGGACCAGCTCCCTGGCAATCTCCACCTCCGCCGGCCGAAACACGGCCGTAGCTTCAACCATGGCGACGATGTCCGCGACATCGTCGCGACGCAGCTGGCGGGTCAACGGTTCCATGCCGACTCCGCCAGACGATGGATGAAATCTTCATAACTCAGACCAGAGACCGCAACGGCCCTGGCCAGTCCGGCACTCCGGGAGATATCCGGGTTCGGATTCACATCGATGACCTGAGGATGACCATCGGCATCCATGCGGAAGTCGAGGCGGGCGTAATCTCGGCATTCCATGGCCACAAAGCCCGCCACCGCAAAACCCTGGATCTGCAAAGCCACCTCGGGCGCGAGATCAGCCGGGCATTTCGGCACGGTGCGACGGTCATCGAGGCTACCGCTCTCCCACTTGGCCTGATGCGTAACAATGCGCGGCTCGTCCTCCCGGTATCCCAGAAACTGCATTTCGGCCACTGGCATGGCGTAGGCATCAACCCCCTCGCCCAGCACCGACACATTGAATTCCCGGCCCGGGAGATAGGGCTCGGCCAGAATCGGCTGTCGAAAACGCTCCAGCAGGTCAGCCACCCGCGCTCTCAACTTGGCAGGTCCGTCCACAAAGGAGTCGGCGGTAATCCCAAGGCTGCCATCCTCTCGCGCCGGCTTGAGCGCCATCGGATAGGGGAGCGATTCCACGGCTGCCAGGTCCGGTATCTGGCGGAAGGTCCAACTGACTGGCGCCGGCACCCCCGAGCCCAACAACACTGCCTTCGCCACCGCCTTGTCCAGCGACCAAGCCATGGCCATGGGCGGATTGCCAGTGTAGCGGATGCCAAACAACTCAAGCAGACCCGAGACCAGCGGCTCATGCCGGGCCTCGCCATCCAACCCCTCGGTCAGGTTGAACACCACGAGTTGGTCACGCCTGGCTGCAAGGTCAGCCATGACCTCCCGCAGATTGCCGCCATCCAGGCCCTGGCGGGACGGGTTCCAGCCACGCTCGCGCAGCGCCGCCTCCACATCGTCAACCTCGTTCACGACATCCGTCTCCGACGGTTCGTCGAGATTCACGGGGCGGTTATAAAGAATGACGACCTGCCGCTTCATCGGCCCACCCCCAGCCGCTTGCTGGCGGCATCCAGCACCGCCAGAATCATCTCGTTGTAGCCGATGCCCGCCGCCCGGGCAGCCTTTGGGAAGCAGGAATTGGCGGCCGGGTCAGGCAACACGCCGGGCAACGGATTGACTTCGATTACATTGGGCACTCCGTGCCGGTCCTCCCGGATATCGATGCGGGACCAATCTCGCAGACGCAGGGCACGAATGGTGGCCAGGCAAATCTCGTCGAGCCGGGACCTCTCCGCCGCGCTCAGCGCAGCAGGACAGTCAAACACGCGCAACGGAGCCTCAGGGCGGTCCCATTCCCACTTCGCTTCCCATGAGTAGATGCGGTTGGCACCTGCCGGGAACTGGTCAAAACGAATCTCGACGGGAGGAAGGAGTCGCACGTCATCGCCGTTGCCGATGAACGCTACCGTGTATTCACGGCCGGACAGGAACTCCTCGACCAGCACCGGCTGCCGGTAGGTCTCCAGCGTCCGCATCACCACCCGGCGCAGGCTCTCTCGGTCATGGACAAGGTGGTCATCTCTGATCCCCTTGCTGGAGCCTTCATAGAGCGGCTTGACCAGCGCCGGCAGGGGCACCGCATCGGCCCCATCGAGTCCGCTGGCATCATCGACAACCACAAATGGAGCGGTGGGGACGCCGTGGTGCTGCAGCAATACCTTGGTCCATGCCTTGTCAAGGCAGAGCGCCAACGTGAGCGGGTCTGAACCGGCGTAAGGAATCCCGAGCATCTCCAGTATCGCCGGGACCTGCGCCTCGCGACTCGCGCCGAAGGTGCCTTCCGCCATATTGAAGACGATGTCGGGGGAACAACTGGCCAGCCGCGCCGTAAAATTACCAGTGGCTTCGATCAGGGATACTTCGTGTCGGGTGGCAAGTGCATTGGCCACCCCCAGAATGGTTTCGGCATCGTCCCACTCGGCCCAGACATCTTCTGCCAGGCCGATACCGGCAGGGGAGGGAGGCTCTTCCCCCTCCTCGGGGGCCAGGGTCGAGCTTGATGCCCGAATCTCCTGTCGAGCGGACGGCTTGGCGTTGTACACGTAACCTACGCGCATGGCGCAGTCTCCATGACAAGACCGCCTCCCTCCACTTCACCATGAGGCGGGGGAGCGTCCTTACGGGTGCCATCGGGGCGAGTCTTGGCCGCCTCGATTTTTGCCCGAATACAACGCGGAGATTGCGCTCTTTTTTTTGATTGTCAACCCCCTAATTTGCATGCCGGAAAAAAAACTCGGTCAGTCTGAAATCGCAGGGAATTACTGGGCCAGTCTCTCCCCGCTTGGGAGCTTCAACAACCACCGCACAAACTCGTCATGATGGTCACCGACAATGCGGGTCAGGATCTCGGCCTCGGCGCCGCTGAAATTGTCCAGGATGGCGCAGGTCAGGCGCTCGATGCTGCCCTCCGCTGCCAGGTCACGCCGCAGCCGGTTGCGAGCCCATGCCACCAGTTCAGCGCCCTGCTCCGCTTCCAGGGCAAAACCAGTACCCGGCATCAGCGCCGCGGCCACACCACGTCGAGGGGCGGTCAGCAGGTAGCGCAAAGCCGCACGCCCCCGGTCCCGGCGGGCCCAGACATAGAGCAAGTCCACCAGCACCAGGCCAACTGTCTCCGGGTCACTCTCAGCCGTGCGCAAGGCGGCGAAAATCTCCAGCAGATCGCGCTGCCGAAGGCTCAGCCGGCGCACGAACTTGCCAGTGCCTTCGATGATGCCCGCAACCACGTCAGACCAGACCTTTGATTGGACAATCGCGGGAACGCCCAGCGGCGTAAGCAAGAAAGAGCCAATCGTCGCCAGCGGCCAGGAGAGCACCGTCCGGAAGAAGTTGCCGCGGATTACCTGCGGCGGGAAGCCGCGCAAGCGGTTGTGCGAAGAGATGTAGAGCCCGTTGGCAAAAGCGATAACCCAGAACTTGGCTAGCGCCCCCAGGAACTCACTGCCCACCCCCAGCCAGGGCCAGCCGACATCAAAACCGTATTTGGCGGCAGCCAGCACCGGCACCGAGAACCCGGTCCAGAAAACCGAATTGCCCAGATTGTCCCGGTCCACGTTGCCCAACGACCAACTCTTGAAGAGCAACCCGGACGAAGAGAGGATGTCAGCGCTGGCATTGCGAAAAGCAGTAATGCCCAGCCACAGCAACGCATACCAG